>CACZNY010000082.1 GCA_902782655.1 uncultured Lachnospiraceae bacterium | reverse complement strand
TCCCGTATAGGGGACATCCATTAAAGCATATTGTCCCTTTCCGGTCTGCTGCCAGGTGTTATTGTTCATTGTCTCTCCTTAAAAAACGATCTGTTAAAACCCAAAAAACTCGTCTTTCATCCATAAAATGCCTTTTTATATCTGACACAGTCTGTACTGAGCCGATCCCGTAACGCGAAGCCAGCCCTTAGGGTAAGCGACAAAAGCACGGCCGCTTACGGTATCCGGCTATTTCAGGTATGACCAGGGATTCACATATGTCCCGTTTTTTCTTACTCCGAAATGCAGGTGAGGCCCTGTACTCCTGCCGGTGGATCCTACCGAACCTATCCTGTCGCCTGCTGAAACCTCCTGTCCAACAGAGACATTCAGGGCTGATGCATGCATATACACGGTTATTATATCAGAACCATGGTCTATCATGATATAGTTTCCCATGGAACTGGAATAAGCTGCTGCTATCACGTTACCATCCGCTGCAGCAAGAATAGGCGATCCGGAGGGTGCCGCCATATCTATCCCGTTATGCATCATCTGTACGCCCAGAGTCGGATGTGTCCTCATGCCGTAATCATCGGATATCCTTGTGTATTTCGGAGCAGGCCATACAAACTGTCCGCCCCCGTAAACCCTCCTGTTTGCTTCATCAAGCGCTGCCTGCTGCTGTCTTATGGCGGCTTCTATAGATGCGATTTCAGCATCCTGCTGGGCGATCATCTGCTGGTATTCCTTCACCTGCTCTTCCTTGCTTCCTATAGTGGCACTGTATTGATCTATCTCTGTTTCCTTTGCAGAGATCAGCTCAGACATATCGTCCTTCTTCACCTGAGCCTCCTCCTGCTTTTCTTCAAGTGCCAGCTGTTTTTCTTCAAGCGCCTGCTCTTCTTCTTCAAGCACCTTTTTCGCTCTGTCTGCTTCTTTCACAGTCTCAGCATACTCGTCCAGCTTTTTCTTATCGTAATCCATGATCTTTGTTATGTATCTTGTCCGGTTCAGAAGATCCCCGATATTGTCAGAGGAGATCAGTATATCAAGGTAAGTGGATTTGCTCGCGATATACATGAATTTTACCTGGTCCTTGATCCCCTCATATTCTGCTGCCCGTATCCTCTCGGCCTCGTCGAGTTCATCCTCAGCTATGGCAATGGATTCCTTTGCCTCCTCTATCTGTATCTCATTCTCGGAAATGGATTCGTTTATCGAGTCAAGATCATCCTGAATCTGCTCCATCGCAGCATCAAGAGTAGCAACATAAGTCACCACGTCCTCCTTCTCTGCCTGAAGGGATCCTATGACCTGCTGTACGCTTGCCATTCCGGTGGCAAGCTCATTTTTCGTGGCATTGGCCTTTTCCTTTGCCGCTTTTGATTCCTCTATCTGACGCTTCAGATCATCTATATCGGAAGAAGAGCTGTCGTTATCACCGTCATCATCTTTCTTTTTTTTATTCTCATCTTTATCATCTTTGTCTTCATCCTCTTCATCGGCGTATGCCGGTCTGCTTAAAGGCAATATAAATTGTGCCGTGCAAAGAAATACGCACAGCACAAGAAAACATGCCTTATTTACCAGCAGCTTCTTTTTTTTCATACACGCAAATGTCTGCGGACTGTCATCGCGCTTCCTAAAAAACCTATTCCCACGCCCAGGATAAGAGCTATCGGCACAAGTGTATAGAATATCTGTTCCACCGGAAGGAAAGCCAAAATCGAATTAAGCACAGCAAATTCCTTTATCACGTATTTTATCGCTTCGTTGTAGATGTAATATATTATTATAAGCGGAATAGCTGCACCTATCAGTCCAAGTATGATCCCTTCGAATAAGAATGGGGATCTTACCACGAAATCCGATGCTCCGATAAGCTTCATTATTCCGATCTCCTCACGTCTTACGGAAATACCGATGGCCACCGTATTGCTGATAAGGAAAATGGAAACAGCGAATAAGATAAGTATTATGGCTAGCGACACATAGCTGACAAGGCTGTTCGCAACGCTTAAGGTATTGGCCACGTTAGCGGATTTATGTATCTCCTTGACCCCCGAAAGCCCTGCTATATATTCAACCAGCTGCTCCTGCATGGACACATCGCTAAGATATACCTCATAGTTTGCATCATCCTCAAGAGGGTTGTCATCCCCGAAAGTATCCGCATATTCTCCCAGATATTCATCCTTGAAATCTGCCCATGCCTGCTCCGCCGATACAAAAACAACCTTTGACACTTCTGCCCTCATGCTGATATCCTGACCTATCTGCTGTATCTGTGCATCAGTCACATCAGGATCAAAAAATACGGTTACCGCGACCCCGGATTCCGCCTGATGTATAATGTTCTGGAAGTTCACCATTACAGAATAAAATATCCCAAATAAAAAGATACATGCCGATATTGTCGCCACTGTAGCAAGCGAAAAGATCTTATTCCTGAAAATGGATTTGATTCCCTGCTGGAGGGTGTAAAACAATGTACTAATCCTCATCTATATACTCTCCCTTATCCTGATCCGCAAGGATCACTCCCTTTTTCATCGTAATGACCCTCTTCTGCATGGCATTTACTATCTCACGGTTATGCGTAACAACCAGGACCGTAGTCCCGTTTTTATTGATCTTTTCCAAAAGCTTCATTATATCCCAGGAATTTTTGGGATCCAGATTTCCGGTAGGCTCATCGGCGAGCAGGATAGGCGGCTTGTTTATTATGGCTCTTGCTACCGCAACACGCTGCTGCTCACCTCCCGACAGTTCACTGGGTCTGGAGCTGTATTTCTCGGCGAGACCGACAGTTGATAAAACCTGTGGCACATTCCTTTTAATCTCCCTGCCCGGCACTGATACCACCCTCTGCGCGAAAGCGACGTTTTCATATACATTCCGATCCTTCAATAGCCTGAAGTCCTGGAATACACAGCCTATATTCCTTCGGTATTTAGGAATACGGCCATGTCTGAGCCTTGTCACATCTGTATTGTTCACTATTATGTGTCCAGATGTAGGCTTCAGTTCTCTCAAAAGAAGCTTGATCAGTGTACTCTTGCCGCTGCCTGAGTCCCCTACGATGAAAACAAATTCACCGGCGTCAATATTCAGACTTATACCGTTTAACGCAGGAGATCCCGAACTGTATGTTTTTACAACATCCTCCAATAAAATCATCTGTCTGACTCCTCTGTGCTACCTATTCCCTGTACTTCCCTGCTATTCGCGTAAACAGCCTTCCCGACAGCCTGTTTATAAGCCCGGTTTTCACCGAGCCGTCTTCCTTGATATTAAGCATTTCCGGCGGCATCACTATGATGAGCCGGGTATTCATGTATTTTTTTGCCGATGTAACAAAATCTATTCCGTCATTTCCGGAAAAGACCGTGAACACCACATAAGGCGTCACGGTATTTATGTCGTTAGTGATATCTTCTATTGACAGAGCCTCCGATCCATCATAGAGACCTGCTATCTGAAGCTCATTTTCAAAGGTTCCCAGTAAGGTTTTAAGCCCTTCCATCTGTACCGGATTCTGGGTTAACAGATATATACGCCTGTGCTCCTTAGACAGCACCCGCAAAAGTCCCTTCAGATACAGATTCCTGTCAATCTCCCGCTCCCTTCCTTTATCCGTAACATCCGCTGCTTTGAATATATCGGAGGATGCAAGAAGTGTAATCTCCGCATCCTCTTCTATAAACCTCTTATGATCATCTGACTCCGATGCCGACAAAAGCGTTTCCCGGGTCAGAAAAAAAACGACAGAGGGTACATTATATGAGAGATATTCCCTCGTTCGGTGAAGCGATTCCCTGACAGAAAGATCTTTTATATTAATGCCTAATACTTCGTATGTTTTCATAAATCTAATCTGATACTTGATCAGAGTCCGGCGGGCAGATCTTTGATCCGTTTATCACGGTCTTCTCCTTGAATAACCGGTACAGCCTGAACTATTTTTCCTGACCGCTTAATTTACATGGACTAAATATAGCTGTTCTTTTCAGCCGGTACAGCAGTTCCCGTACAAGATATTGTATTGTAGCATATATATAATTTTTATGTCAACTCAAATGCGCCAAATCAAAGCTGTTCCACAATATAATGATACAAACGCCAAAAGTCTAAATGGCGTTTGAACTTGTTCAAAAAGCCATTTGACTTTGGGCGTCGTTGTATCAAAACAGT
>CACZNY010000081.1 GCA_902782655.1 uncultured Lachnospiraceae bacterium | reverse complement strand
TAACTTCAGATATGCTCCTGATGAGATAGAATACTGTGTGAACCTGGCCGAGGTTGATATCCTTGTATTCGGACCGGAGTTTATAGGAAGGGTAGAGGAGATAGTCGATAGTATCTCCGAGCACAGGCTTTTATTCTATGTAGGAGAGAATTGCCCCACCTTTGCCGAGAGCTACAATACACTTACCGCGGACTGCTCGTCTGTGGCTCCCGATATCACCATAACTGATGATGATTATGCTGCGATCTATTTTTCAAGCGGGACGACAGGTTTTCCCAAGGCGATCCTTCATAAGCACAGGGCACTGGCGCATTCGGCTGTAGTGGAGCAGAAGCATCACGGACAGACAAAGGATGACGTGTTCCTTTGCATTCCGCCGCTTTATCATACGGGAGCGAAGATGCACTGGTTCGGTTCCCTTATCTCGTGCAGCAAGGCGGTGCTTCTGAAGGGGACAAAGCCGGAGTTTGTCCTGGATGCGGTGTCCAGAGAAAAGTGTACCATAGTATGGCTTCTGGTTCCCTGGGCTCAGGACATACTGGACGAGCTGGATAGGGGAGACATAAAGAAGGAGGACTACGAGCTTGACCAGTGGAGACTTATGCATATAGGAGCCCAGCCGGTGCCGAGATCTCTCATAAAGCACTGGAGGGAGTATTTCCCGGATCATCTCTACGATACGAATTACGGGCTTTCTGAGTCGATAGGCCCCGGATGTGTGCATCTGGGAGTGGAGAATATAGATCATGTGGGAGCAATAGGAGTACCGGGCTATGGCTGGGAATGCAGGATAGTAGATGAGCAAAGAAATGAAGTGAAGCAGGGGGAAGTGGGAGAGCTCGCCGTAAAGGGACCCGGAGTCATGATCTGCTATTATCACGACCAGAAGGCTACGGATGAGGTCATGGATGATGAGGGATGGCTTTATACCGGAGATATGGCGAAGCAGGACGAAGAAGGGTTTTATTATCTTGTGGACAGAAAGAAGGATGTGATCATTTCCGGTGGCGAGAATATATATCCCGTGCAGATAGAGGATTTCCTTCACAGCTTTGATCCTGTGGATGATGTGGCGGTGATAGGGCTGGCGGACAAGAGACTCGGAGAGATCGCTGCGGCTATTATCAAGATAAAGAAGGACCATTCCTGTACGGTGGAGGAGGTGCAGGAATTCTGCAAGAAGCTTCCCAAATATAAGAGACCCAGACAGATAATCTTCGCGGATGTGCCGAGGAATGCAACGGGGAAGATAGAGAAGCCCAGGCTTCGCGAGATCTATGGCGCGATGAATCTTGTAGCAAAGGAAAATGAAGGATAAGGGCTGGTTTTCCAGAAACATATATAAGAACAGAAGGATATACATGGCAGTATTTGCCATGTATACCCTTATCATTCTCGGCATTTTCATTTATTACAGCAATATGCGCGAGAGGACCTATGTGGTAAAGGGGACGATAGAAGGCGGCGGTACGGGAGAACTCAGCATATCTGCTGAAAGATCCAAGGAATGGAAGGAAACAGGAACCCCTGGCTTTGACCGGGGAATGGAGTATGATTTTGTGATCCTTAATTCCGGGCATGGAGACGTGCTTGAGTGGCAGGCGGAGATAGATTTTGTCACGGACTTTGTGATCGACAGCTCATGGAACGGCGATTTTGAGGTAAAGGATCATACTCTTGTAGTAAAGCCCGATAAAAAGACAAAAGAGATGGAGTCAAAGGAGGAAAAGACCTTCGGTCTTGTAATGATCTCCATCGATGAGCAGGATGTACAGGAATACAGGATTTATTACAAAGAAAACTTTCAGATAACCGATTCCCCGATCTTCTGGATAGTCATAGCGGCGGCTATCATCACGTTGACAGTCTTTATCACGGACGAGATAAACCTGCAAAGATACAGCAAGCTGAGGAAATGGCAGGAGGAGATACAGGCTATACTGCTTGAAAGCTTCACGACCTTTGCGAATATAATCGACGCAAAGGATCCTTATACCCAGGGGCATTCACTGCGGGTCGCGCAATATGCAAGGCTCATAGCTCAGAAGATGGGATACAGTGATATCGATCAGGAACGGGTATACTGGATAGGCATGCTCCATGATATCGGCAAGATCGGGATCACGGATGTGATCCTTCAGAAGCCGGGACAGCTTGACAACATGGAGTATTCCACGATACAGACCCATGTGGATATAGGAGGACTTATACTTAAGGATTTCAAGGCTCTTCCTGATATTGCCGACGGGGCACAGTACCACCATGAAAGATGGGACGGAAAGGGGTATTCCAGACATCTGGCAGGGAAGGATATACCTGAGATCGCCCGTATCATATGCGTGGCAGATTCCTTTGATGCCATGACGAGTCCGAGGGTGTACAGGAAGGCTCTGTCTATCGAGTTTGCGAAGAAGGAGCTGATGAAGTGCTCCGGCACTCAGTTTGACCCGGATATCGTGCCCGTAATGATCCAGCTGATCGACGAGGGAGTCGTGCCGATAAATATATGATCACCATTACTGCCTGTCTTATAGTCAAAGATGAAGAAAACGTGCTTGAGCGGTGTCTTGCTTCCCTTGAAGGGATAGCGGATGAGATCGTGATAGTCGATACTGGTTCTTCAGACGGCACAAGGGCTATAGCTGCTGCTCATACTTCGAAGGTGTATGATTTTGAATGGACAGATGATTTTGCCGCGGCGAGAAATTTCGCCTTTTCAAAATGCGGCGGGGACTATATTTATTCCGCCGATGCGGATGAGATCATCGATGAGGCTGACAGGGAGAAGTTCAGGAAACTGAAATCGGTGCTTGATCCGTCCATAGATATCGTGCAGTTTCTGTATACAAACCAGCTTGAGTTCAATACAACCTATAATTTTGACAGGGAGCTGAGACCTAAGCTTTTTAAGAGACTGCGAACCTTCGTATGGGAGGGAGAGGTGCATGAGCAGGTGAGGCTTTCTCCCGTCATATTTGATTCTGACATCGAGATAATACACAAGCCGGAGAAGCTGCATTCCGGCAGGGACTTTGGCATATTTAAGAAGATAATCAGCAGGAAGGGCGCGCTGGAGCCGAGGCTTATGGATATGTACTTAAGGGAGCTTGCGGTTTCCGGCACTGATGAGGACTACAGGGAAGCGGGATCATATATTGAGAAGGCCGTGGAGAATGAGAGCGATGCCTTGCGGCTTAAGGATGAACTCTATACTCTTATGAGGGCATGCAGGGTGTCGGGAGACAGGGACGGCTTTATGAAATATGCGCTGAGGGCTCTGGCCATGGGAGATGTCACCTCGGAGACTGCCTTTGAACTTGGAGAGTACTACAGAGCCATGGGTGATAAGGGTGAAGCCGATATGTGGTATTATAACGCGGCGAAGGAGACAGAGGCTTCCCTTGACCACAGATATCATGACGAGTATCCGGAAAAAAGGCTCGGAATTTGATGCAAATGAGGGGATTTGATATACTCACTCATAGTTATACCGGTTAATATTAATGAGTATCGTGGCGGAAGGTTATATTCCGCTCGCGGGAATGATGATTCAGGGGGAAATATGAAGACGTATCTGGTTACAGGAGGAGCCGGGTTTATCGGCTCGAATTTCATTTATTATATGTTCCGCAGGTATGGCGGGGATATCAGGCTTATCAATGTGGACGCGCTGACTTATGCGGGAAACCTGGCAAACCTGAAGGATATTGAGGACAGGGATAATTACACCTTTATCAAGGCTGATATCAGAGACAAGGCGGCGATAGAAAAGATATTTGAGGAAAATGATATCGATGTGGTTGTCCACTTTGCAGCGGAAAGCCACGTAGACCGTTCCATCACAAATCCAGAGGTCTTTGTGGAAACGAATGTGCTGGGAACTGCAGTGATGCTGAATGCGGCGAAGGCTGCGTGGGAGAAGGCGGACGGATCCTTTAAGGAGGGAAAGAGGTTCCTCCATGTATCTACTGATGAGGTTTACGGGTCTCTTAGCGACCCCGCGGATTATTTCTACGAGACCACTCCCTATGATCCGCATTCACCGTACTCTGCCAGCAAGGCGTCGGCAGATCTTCTGGTAAAGGCATATGTTGATACCTATCATTTCCCGGCATGCATCACAAACTGCTCGAATAACTACGGTCCTTATCAGTTCCCTGAGAAGCTGATACCCCTTATGATAAATAATGCCCTGACAGGGAAGAAGCTTCCCGTGTACGGTGACGGGAAGAATGTGCGTGACTGGCTCTATGTCGATGACCACTGCAAGGGCATAGACATGGTGATAGAAAAAGGAAGGCTCGGGGAAAAGTATAATATAGGCGGCCATAACGAGAGAGAGAACATACAGATCGTTAAGACCATAATAAAGACGCTTCAGGAGATCCTTCCGGAGGATGATGAAAGACGAAAGAATGTGTCAGAGGATCTTATCACCTATGTGGAGGACAGGAAGGGACATGACAGGAGGTATGCCATAGCGCCGGATAAGATAAGCAGTGAGCTGGGATGGCTGCCCGATACGAAGTTTGAGGACGGTATAAGGCTTACGATAAAATGGTATCTGGAGCATATGGACTGGATGGAGAATATAACCTCAGGCGACTATCAGGATTACTATAAGAGGATGTACAAGGTATGAAGGGTATAATACTGGCGGGGGGATCCGGTACGAGGCTGTACCCCCTGACTAAGGCGGTCAGCAAGCAGATGATGCCGGTTTATGACAAGCCGATGATATACTATCCGCTCTCGACTCTGATGCTGGCGGGGATAAGGGAGATACTGATAATATCCACCCCAAGGGATCTGCCGGGATTCAAGGAGCTTTTCGGAGACGGCTCACAGCTCGGACTTGACATGCAGTACGCTGTTCAGGAGGAGCCCCGAGGGCTGGCTGATGCTTTTATCATAGGTGAGAAATTTATCGGAAGCGATAATGTGGCCATGGTACTCGGTGATAATATTTTTTACGGACAGAGCTTTTCAAAGACGCTTAAGGCTGCCGCGGAAAGAAAGAAGGGAGCGACGATCTTCGGGTATTATGTGAAGGATCCTTCGGAATACGGCGTGGTAGAGTTTGATGAAAACGGAAAAGCCGTTTCCATAGAGGAAAAGCCGAAGAATCCCAAAAGCAATTATGCCGTGCCGGGGCTTTACTTCTATGATAATAACGTGGTAGAGATAGCAAAAAACGTGAAGCCCTCTGAAAGGGGGGAGATAGAGATAACGTCGGTGAATAACGAATACTTAAGGCGGGGAGATCTTTACGTTGAAACGCTGGGCCGCGGCTTTGCCTGGCTTGACACGGGATCCCACGATATGCTGCTGGATGCAGCGGATTTCGTGGCGGCCTTTCAGAAGAGGCAGGGATTGTATATATCCTGCATAGAGGAGATAGCGTATAAAAGAGGGTACATAGACAGGAAACAGCTGCTGAAGCTGTCCAAGCCCCTGGCGAAGACTGCATACGGGCAGTATCTTAAGGATATAGCAAACGGGCTTTGAAGGGGAGCAGGCACAAAATATGGCTGATCCCTGCTCTGATAATAGGATTTAACTGTCTTGCTTTTATAATTCTGCTCACGATAAGCCTTAACCGCGGCAGGCGGCCTTCGCCGGAGGAGGCGTTTACAGTATCGCGGGATGCCGGTGTTCAAAACGCAGAGATAGATGTCGTGGAAGAGGAGACATCTGAAGGCAGGGGCGGTACGCATGAGCTTGCCGAATCCTTCTACGATGAGGAGGTACCGGAGGAGAAGTCCTTCGGCAGCGGGTATGTGCTTTTGCTCACTTCAAGTGAAGCGGATCTCAGGATACAGATGGTGGATTCAAACGGAGCGGCGCCTGAAGGCATGAGCTGGACCGCGAGGATAACGGATGATCGGGGCGATGAGATCGAAGCCAGTGATGATGACGGAAGCGGTGTGATATATCTTGATGAGATGACCCCGGGTGATTATACCGTGGTCATGGATAACGGATCGGGCATATCCGAAACCTCGACGATCACGATAAAACCGAAGATCAGGTATACGGCCTCCTCGGGTATAAGGAGCATAGTGCTTCAGGAATCGGATATAGATGCTGCAGTGGAGGATACCGGCTCTGATCCGGAGGAGAAGGAATCTGAGGCAGAGCTTGAGGGCGAGGGCACAAAGGCATTGGAGGGGATATCTCTTCCGCAGGGATCGATAGGAATAGATGTCTCCAAGTACAATAAGGATATAGACTGGCAGAGAGTCAGGGCTTCGGGGATAGATTTTGCAATAATAAGGGCCGGATACAGAGGATCAAGCTCAGGAGTTTTGGTGGAGGATCCGTATTTCAGGCAGAATCTCGCGGGAGCGAAAGCAGCGGGAGTGCGCATAGGCGTATATTTTTTCACTCAGGCGATAACTCCTGATGAGGCCAGAGAGGAGGCTGAAGCAGTAGCTTCCCTTGTGAATGCTTCAGATCTTTCCCTTCCGGTCTTCCTTGATGTGGAGAGCTCCGGTAATTCAGGCGGAGGACGGGCAGACCCGCTGGATACAGCCGCAAGGACGGAGATAGTGAGGGCTTTCTGTGAGAGTGCGGAGAGCCTTGGATACAGGGCGGGAGTTTACGCCAATAAGACCTGGATGAATAAAAAGCTTGATATGGGAGCGCTTGCTCCATACGTCAAATGGCTGGCGCAATACCGGGCAGGAGGACCTACCTATGACGGGGATTACAGCATATGGCAGTACACCTCCAGCGGAGCAGTGGACGGCATAACCGGACGCGTGGATATGAATGTTTGGATAAAAGATTTTTAAAGGGGAATTGCTTTGGGAAAGATAAGTGTAGAGACGTGTGAGATAGAGGGGCTTAAGGTCATAACACCGCAGGTTTTCGGTGATGAGCGCGGCTATTTCATGGAAACCTATAACTATAATGACTTCAAAGAGGCAGGGATAGACGGCGTCTTTGTCCAGGATAATCAGAGCTCCAGCTCTAAGGGGGTTTTAAGAGGGCTCCACTTCCAGATAAACCACCCGCAGGATAAGCTGGTGAGAGTCGTAAGAGGGGAAGTCTTTGATGTAGCTGTGGATCTCAGGCAGGGCTCTGCGACCTTTGGAAAATGGTTCGGTGCTGTCCTGTCCGAGCAGAATAAAAAGCAGTTTTTTATTCCGAAGAATTTTGCCCATGGATTCCTGGTACTTTCCGATACAGCTGAATTCTGCTATAAATGCACTGATTTTTATCATCCCGGAGATGAGGGCGGACTGCCCTATGACGATAAGGACATAGGGATCAGATGGCCTGAGACCGGCACCGTACTTAATATAAACGACAGAGACAGGGGCTGGCCGTCATTTGCGGAATACAAGGCTTCCCACGGTATCCTATGACGAAAAAGAAAACTGTTATAACAGCGGTCGCGGCAGTCGCCGTGATCTGGTCCTTTTATATTATCTTTCATCACAATCCGCTTGCCGACCGGCAGCAGGAGATCATCAAAAAATGCATCTCCGTAGCCGTGCTCTGGGGAGCGTTTGCGGTTTTCGCAAGGCTTTATGACAGGATAATAATACTCCCTCAGGAGCTTTGGGCGAACAGGAAGCTGATCTGGAAGCTTTCAAAAAACGACTTCAGATCCAAATATGCGGGATCCTATATGGGCATAGTGTGGATCTTTCTTCAGCCCGCCGTTACCGTGGCGGTATACTGGTTTGTATTCACTCTGGGGGGAAGGTCTCCTGTATCGGAAACGGGAGGATATCCCTTCGTGCTCTGGCTTATAGT
>CACZNY010000080.1 GCA_902782655.1 uncultured Lachnospiraceae bacterium | reverse complement strand
GCAAATACTACCCCGCAATGGTTTCGGCCTTTACCTTCGGATCCAGCAATGCAGCCCTGCCTTCATCAATAAAGCAGTGTGATGAGATGGGAATATCTCCGAGGGCTTATTCCTTTACTCTTCCGATGGGAGCTACCATAAATATGGACGGCAGCTGCATAACCCTGATGATAACCTCGCTTTTCTTTGCGAAGATATTTAATATAAATGTTACGGGAAGCGTCCTGGTCTCATTATTCATTGCCATTATAGTGCTCTCTCTCGGAAGCCCCGGAGTTCCCGGAGGAAACCTTGTATGCATAGCCCTGCTGGTACCCCAGATAGGTATTCCCGCCGAGGCGATAAGCCTTGTCATGGGCTTGTATCCTCTGGTTGGAATGATGCAGACCTGCGCCAATGTTACGGGTGATGCCGTAGTAACGACTATCGTCGCCAGGCGCTCAAATCTGATGGATGTAGAGAAATTCAACAGATGAGACCGGAGAGGGAAGGAATATGGATTCTCCCGGGATTAGATGGCCGGATGCAGGATGAGGTATATGGAAATGGCTGAAAGTAAGATCCTTACATGCGGTACCGAAAAGCTTCCCGAGGCAATGTATTTTTTAAGAGAAGCCTTAAAAAAGAAAAAGGCTGCCTCGAAGGATATCGCCAGGGCTCTGCTTGCCTCTGAGGAGGTTATTGCAAAGCTTATCTCAAATGCACCTGACAGCAGGGAAGAGCTTAAGCTCAGTGTAAGCGGCATGCTGGGAAATATCAGGATAACCTTCAGGGCGAAGGGAGCTCCCTTTGAAGCTGCAGACATTGAGCGTGATCTTCTGTTTGAACAGGATGACGAGGAAGCAAATAATGCTCTGCGTTATCTTATAAATAAGATCCTCGGAAATGATCTTGAGATAAAAAACAATAATAATATTAATATGGTAGTGCTCAGCGTAAAGAAATCCCATTATATCAGTCTGATCTACACTGCCGCCGCCCTGACTCTTGGATTACTGACCGGATTCTTTCTTAAGAATGCTTTTCCGGGAGAGCTTTCACAGTGGATAAACTCAAATCTCCTGATACCGGTATATACAATATTCATGAATACGCTGAAGTTCATAGTCGCGCCTCTGGTTTTCTTCTCCATAGCATCAAGCATAGCTGATTTCGGAGATATCAGGTTCTTCGGCAGGATAGCCCTAAGGGTTGTGCTCCTGTATGTGACCACCTCTGCCATAGCTGTCGGTGCAGGTTATCTTGCTTACAGCTTATTCCCGATAGGAGACCGATCACTGGAGGCGGCAGTCTCTGCAGAGGATGCGGAAGCAGCTCTTGAAAAGGGAAGGGAGGTTCAGGTCTCCGTTAAGGACACCCTTGTAGGCGTTGTCCCCACTGATATAGTGACGCCTTTTCAGAAGTCCTATATGCTGCAGATCATATTTGCTGCGGTCCTGATCGGTCTTGCGTCCTCGGCACTGTCTGAAAAGTATCCGCTCGCGAGAAAATGTCTTTCTACGTTCGATGCGTTATCTTCAAGGATAACAGCGGCCATTGTTTCTTTTATGCCTTTAGTGGTTTTCTGTTCAATGGCAAAAATGATGATATCGATGGAGATCAGGGATATCCTCAATATATTCCTGTGGGTGCCGGTAATATATCTCGGAAATATACTTATGCTGTTGATATATATCCTGATGTTATTGGTGACGGGATTGAATCCGGTTAAATTCTTCGGAAAGTATTATCCTGCAATGGTTTCGGCCTTTACCTTAGGCTCCAGCAGTGCTGCCCTGCCTTCATCCATTAAGCAGTGCGATGAGATGGGGATCTCTCCGAGAGTTTATTCCTTCGCTCTTCCGATGGGGACTACGATAAATCTGGACGGCAGCTGTATCACACTGATGATAACCTCGCTTTTCTTTGCCAGGATCTTTAATGTGAGTATTACGGGGAGCATTCTGCTCTCATTATTCATCGCTATTATAGTGGTTACCCTCGGAAGTCCGGGAGTTCCCGGCGGAAATATAGTGTGTATAGCACTGCTGGTGCCTCAGATAGGTATTCCTGCGGAATCAATAAGCCTTATCATGGGTCTCTATCCTCTGGTAGGGATGATACAGACCTGTTCCAATGTCACCGGTGATGCCGTGGTAACGGCGATCGCTGCAAAGCACACAAAACTAATGGACATGGAGAAATTCAACAGCTGAACAACTATCGATTGATTAACCTGACAGAGAAAAGAATAAATTGTCAGACAACTTAAAATATTTTTAAAAATTGTATTGACAACTCAATAGGGCTGTGGTATAGTTTAATCATTCCAAGAGAGATGAGGAGGTACAGTCCAATGTACAGAGTAGCAAACCTCATTATAAACTGAAAG
>CACZNY010000079.1 GCA_902782655.1 uncultured Lachnospiraceae bacterium | reverse complement strand
TTGCAGCCACGATGCTTATGACAGCATTTATTATCTGCTCTATGATCTGGGAAACCGCAGTGGGCACCATGTTGCCCATGCCCTGGAAATAACCCCTGAAAACTCCCATGACCGCAACTATCAGAAGGGTGGGCGCAAATATCCTTAAGGCTATGGCTGAAAGCGGCTCCTTAAGGAACTCAGCCAGCTTATCAGCTCCGAAAAGCACTATGAGTCCGGCTATACCGCCCGTGATGCAGGCGAAAATAAGCCCTCCCCTGAAGACCTTGCGCGCGTTCCTGTACTGTCTTTTTGAAAGCCTTGCCGACACCACCTTGGAAATTGCAAGAGGCAGTGAATAGGACGAGATGAGCAGCATGATATTGTAGATATAATACGCAGAGGCATAGTATCCGTTTCCCTTGTCTCCGATGATATTCGTCACCGGGATACGGTATATCATGCCGATGATGCGGGTCACTATGCCCGCCATTCCAAGCAGGCCGCCCTGAACGATAAAATTGCTCTTTCTGCTGCTTTCCGGCCGTGCCATTTACTTTATTACAACCTTATCGCCCTCAGAATCCTGTATTATCTCAATGAGGGTCTTGCCCTGGTTTAAGACTATCTCATTACCGTTCAGATCGAAATATCTCACGGCTCCAAGCTCTCCTCCGAGTGAGATCCAGTTTCCGTCGATGGCTCTCCCCTTTGTGATGAATTTCATCCTGCCGCCGCCGTGACAGTCAAAGCCAAGATATCCCTTATCGTCTATCTGCTCCCATTGGGAGTACTGAAGGATGATATTGTCAAAGGACAGCTGCTCTCCGTTAAGGTCATCCACATGCTCCGTGCCGTACTGGGATCTGTAGTATTTCCCGTCCGAAGGATTGTACTCGAGGACAGGCTTGTTTATCTTATAGCCGGGCTCGATGTGGGTGGCCTCATAGGTATCACCGAAGGAAAGATCGTTGGTCTCACCATCGCGCGTAAAGGTGAATTTACCGGTATAGTCATCCCTGTAGATATTCCTGTAGCCCATCTCCTCGATGCCCTTCTTTATGCCCTTGGCTGAAGCATAGGCATTATGAGGGGCTACCCTGTCCGTGGTCCTGTAATAGACCGTATCGCCTATGGCGGCAAGTCCGGAGAGATTGTCAACGTAATCCTGCTGAAGAAGAGGCAGCGCATAGGAGGACTGTCCGTAATGGCAGTATATGGCGTCATATTCAAGGGCATAGTAGACAAAGTAATTCCTGCAGGATCTTACGGAGCCTATCTTATCAAGCCCGTCATAATTCTCGAATACCCCCATCATCCTTGTAAGGCTGCCCTCGACCACGCATTCGTAAAGCACATCGGCATAGCTTACGCCGCTCATGGGCATGGCATCCTCGATGTTATTCAGCATTATAGCTACGGGTCTGCGCTCCCCTGTCTCCTTAGGCACCATTTTACCTGAAAGATAGCTCCTGACCTTATCTCCGTCGCTCTCCCTCGGGACGCCAAAGGAAGAATGATAGCCCATTTCCGCCGGGATCAGTGATCCGCTGACTGTCTCAGTCTCATCGGCAGACACCGATTCCTCAAATTTTTCATATGCCTGCGTATCGGCGACTTCCTCCGTCCCGGTCTCTACAGGAGCCTCAGTTTCCGCTTCAGGAGCAGTGCTGCTTCCGCATCCCGCAAAAATACAGGCACCGAGTATTAATCCGAGCGCCCATCCTTTTTTTAATATCAAGATCTATCTCCTTATTCCGACTCTGTCCAGTATCTCTTTTTGAGCCTGCTCCATGATGACTGCATCCTCAGGCTCAATATGGTCAAACCCCTGCAAGTGTAACATACTGTGCGCGATTAGGAAAGCATATTCTCTTTTTACGGAATGTCCGTATTCCTCTGCCTGGGCTGTCACACGGTCCGTGGATATCATTATATCTCCAAGCATCAGCTCCCCTGTCTCAGGATCGAAGCAGTCAGGATAATCCTCCTCCGCCCGGCTGAAATCACCGGGATGATCAAACTCCATGAAAGGGAAGGAAAGCACATCCGTAGGCGCATCTATATTCCTTTGTGTCCTGTTTATCTCCCTTATCCCCTCATCATCAGTCAGGGTGAGATCCGCCTCGCACTCATAGGGGCAGCCGGTATACTTCAGGGCTTCCCCTGCCACCTTCTCAAAAAGCTCCTCCAAAGGAAGGTCAAGCTCCCTTATCCCTTCGTCTTTTTCAACGTAAAAAGCCATAGTACAACTTCTCTCCCTTAAGATGCTTTCTTATGTCTTCAAGGTCACTGTAGGGGATAGCCGATTTCTTAAGCAGGGAATCCTTGCCTGAGAAAAGGGACAGGATAGTCCTGTCTATGAATTTATTGAGATCTATATCCACAAAGCCCTTGGAGTACTCCTCCATCAGCCTGTCTATCACGGTATCCACTATTATGGTTATCGATACCTCTGCCGAGATCCGCTCTCCGCTCACGGCATCGCCGTATTCCTTGAGCACGTTCACTATGTCATCGGGAAAGCCCTGCTCTATAACAAGGGCTATGGTCCTCATGTTAAGCGATGCATCATCCTCCAGCAGCACCCCTATACGATGATAGAAGCCGAGGCCCTTCATAAGCACCGGATCGTAGCCGAACTTATTGGCAAAAAGCTCCGTGAAATGAGCGGTATGGATGGCTCTTTTGTATTCCCTTTTATTCATGCTCTTAAGCTTCATGAGCAGGGGATACTCGGGATCCACCACATTAAGATAAAGCTCCTCCTCCACCTTCACCACATCCGTATAATACCTGTAGCCCGTGATCTTCATTATGACCACATCAAGGATCAGCATCACTATGGGAGCTATGATAAGTCCGGGTGTGAGGCTCAGCCTCTTCAGGATGATAAGACCGGTATACAAAAGGACATATACAAGGATAAAGACCACGATAACGTCTGTAAAAACCCCCGTCTTCCTCCTGCCGTAGATAAGGGCTATGGCTATCATCCCCGTAACAGCGTAAAAAAGGAAATACTCAAAGGAACGCTCCGTTATGAGGAAGGGGATGGCCGAAAAGAGCATCAGACAGGATACCCCAAGATAGGGAGATGAAGCAAGTACGGCTATCACCACCGCAAAGCCTGCGATCGGCACTAAAAAATCGGGAATAAAGGCCTGTACGGAGGCTAAAATGCCTAAGACCGTAATGAGCAGCGAGATGCGGGGAGTAACGTTTTTCCTGCAGGCAAACATTGTCGCAAAGGCCATGACGCCCGCCACAATGAAATTCCGGACGGCTCCGGTCACGGACTCCTTAAAGAAAAGCAGTTCAGTTGCAGTTACCAGAGCAAGCGCAAATACCGGGATAAAATGGTCTATGCCGAAGCCGTCAAGCAGTCCGTTATCCTCGTCTGTGTTTTTTATCTCCGGCTCTTCCTTTTCTGTTTTCTCTTCCTGCTCCCTGTTTTCCTTCATACTCCTCATATGCCTTTACTATTTTCTGTACAAGAGGATGCCTTACCACATCCTTGGCTGTGAGCGTGATAAAGCCTATATCCTCTATCCTGCCGAGCACCCGTTCTGCCACATCGAGTCCCGACACCGTACCCTCTGCCAGATCCTTCTGGGTCTTATCACCGGTCACCACGACCTTGGAATTAAAGCCTATCCTCGTCAGGAACATCTTCATCTGGGCCGGCGTCGTATTCTGAGCCTCGTCAAGTATGATGAAGGCATTATCAAGCGTCCTGCCCCTCATATACGCCAAAGGCGCCACCTCTATAAGCCCCTTTTCCATATTCTTCTGGAAGGCCTCCGCCCCCATTATGCTGTAAAGCGCATCATAAAGCGGTCTTAGATAGGGATCTATCTTGCTCTGCAGATCTCCCGGCAGAAACCCCAGCTTCTCCCCCGCCTCTATGGCCGGTCTTGTAAGTATTATCCGGGATATCTCTTCTTTCTTGAAGGCCGTCACTGCCTTGGCTATCGCAAGATAAGTCTTGCCTGTGCCGGCGGGTCCTGTGCCGAAAACTATCATCTTTGAATCTATGGCGTCCGCATATTTTTTCTGCCCCACAGTCTTGGGCTTTACGGGCTTTCCCTGTACCGTATGGCAGATCACATCCTGATCCACGGATGTAATGAATTCTCCCGACGAGTCTCTGATGCTGTCCAATGTATATACCACCTTTTGATCGTCTATGACCTCACCCCTGTCAGCAAGGATCAGAAGCTCCCTTATCATGGCGGCGCCGTCACGCGCTGCCCTGTCATCGCCCTCGATAATGATCCTGCCTCCCCTTATGGAGATCACTATATCCAGTTTTTTCTCGATGAAGCTTATATTTTTATCGAAGGCACCTGCAACCGCCTGTATACGGGTGTTGTCATATGCCCCGATATCTATTGTCTCAATCATTAAGTCTGTAGATCAGCCTGTGCTTTTCAGGCTTATTATCGTTTATTGAAACAGAGGCAAGATATTTATCCCTTGCAGCCTCTGCGTCCTTTCCGCTTCCTGCATATATCTCAAGAAGACAGTCTCCCTCCGATACTCTTTCCCCGTTCTTTTTCCTCATCTCAAGTCCCACGGAAAGATCTATCTCCTGCTCCTTGGTGACCCTTCCTCCGCCGAGTATCTTCAGACACTCTCCTATGCCCGCGCAGTCCTTCACCGAAAGATATCCGCTCCTGTCCGCTCTGACCTTAAGCACTGTCCCTGCCTTCGGGAAAAGTGAATAATCATCTGTCACGCGGGGATCGCCATGCTGGGCTTTAATCATCCTCCTGAAGACCTCCAGAGCCCTGCCGGATTCAACGGCATCAAGCGCAAGCTCCCAGGCCTCTTTTTTGTCCTCAGCCTTACCGCCGGCAATTATCATCTCGGGCAGGATGACCTCCATGACCTCAGCCACGTCTTCGGCTGCATTTCCCTTAAGGGCTTCGATGGCTTCAATAACCTCAAGTGAATTTCCTATGGCATGACCCAGAGGCTCGTTCATATCAGTTATGACGGCGCTCATCTTAAGCTCTGCCTGCCTGCCTATCTCCATCATTATACGCGCAAGTTCACAGGCGGACTCCTCATCCCTCATGAAGGCTCCGGTGCCGTAGGTCACCTCCAGCACTATGGCATCGCTTCCCGCAGCCACCTTCTTGCTCATTATGGAGGAAGCTATGAGGGGGATGCTTCCCACCGTGCCGGTGACATCCCTTAATGCATATAAAAGCTTATCAGCGGGAGCGAGATCCCTGGTCTGTCCGATAAGGGCATAGCCTGTATCCCTGACCTGGGATTTAAACTCCTCCTCTGTCAGTGATACCGTAAGACCCGGTATGGATTCAAGCTTGTCCAGGGTTCCGCCCGTAAAGCCCAGACCCCTGCCGCTCATCTTTGCAATGGGTATGCCGCAGGCGGCTGCTACGGGAGCCGCGATAAGGGTTACCTTGTCTCCCACTCCCCCGGTGGAATGCTTATCCACCTTGATCCCGGGTATGGAGGAAAGATCCAGGATATCTCCCGACAAAGCCATTGCCTTTGTAAGCTCAAAGGTTTCCTCCTCATCACAGCCGTTCAGGTATATTGCCATAAGAAGGGCGGAAACCTGATAGTCAGGTATCTCGCCCGCCGTGTATCTTTTGATGAAATCCCTTATCTCTTCTCCCGAGAGCTTTCCCTTATCTCTTTTCTTTTCGATTATGTTTATGAAGTTCATTTGTGATACGGCTCTCCTTTCATGATCTTAAACGCCCTGTAAAGCTGCTCCAGAAAAATGACCCTCATCAGCTGATGAGGAAAGGTCAGCTTTGAAAAAGAAAGATGCATAGAGGCTTTATTCTTTATTTCATCGGAAAGCCCCTCCGAGCCGCCTATGATAAAGCAGACATGGCTGATGCCGTCAGTCATGAGCTTCTCCAGAGAGTGCGCAAATTCCTCCGAGGCAAGCTCCCGTCCTTCAATCTCCAGAGTTATTACAAAGGCATCGGAAGGCATAGCCTGGCTTATCCTTGCTGCCTCAGCCTCCTTATCCGGGCCGTCGGCAAGCTCCTTTACCTTAAGCATGACATAGCCCTGAAGTCTTTTTGAGTATTCCGCGACAGCCTCCTTAAGATAATTCTCCTTAAGCCTTCCGCAGGCTATCAGGGTCACATGCATCATGACTTTCTGTTATCTTCAAAAAGCTCGGAATAAAGCTCCTCTGTGATCTCGGACATAAGTGCATCCTCCACATCCATGAATCTCTCACAGATCTTGTCCTTGATATAGTTTATGCGCTCAAAATAGAGATCGTTTTCTTCAAGCCCGCTGTCAACGATCTCATCAATGGACTTCGCGTCAAAGCTTTCGGAGAACCATTTTTTGATCTCCTTCTTTTTTTCGGTCTCTCTCTGAGCCTCCAGCGCCACCTCCTTCGACCTTCTGAAGGATTGGATCCCCGCGGCAAAAAACAGGATAAAGAGCAGGGTCATGACACACTTCGTGACAATGCCGAAGGCTCCGCCCAGTGATACAGGTATCACTCCCGCAAATACCAGTATCATGGCTATTATCCCCAGTCCGCCGCAGATGCTTAAGGCATATCCGGAGGATCTCAGATCATTTGCTTTTTCATTAAGAGTCATTTTGTTCCACTAAGAAAATCATCTATTCCTTTAGCCGCTTTCCTTCCGGCTCCCATGGCAAGGATCACCGTAGCCGCGCCTGTAGCGCAGTCTCCGCCGGCAAACACACCGTTTCTTGATGTCACTCCGGTCTCCTC
>CACZNY010000078.1 GCA_902782655.1 uncultured Lachnospiraceae bacterium | reverse complement strand
GGGGGAGATATGAAGAATAAAAAACGTATTGCCGGAAAAATAGCGCTGCTCATAGGACTTGTGGAGATCGTCGCAATGGTGATCCTTTTCCTTGTGATGAATCATAATCTTACGAGGATACTGGAGGCCAAGGCGATACATGATATGAACGTCATAGCGAAGGACAGGGCTATGATAGTGGAGACCTACATAAACGACTGTGTGGACTTCCTGAACGGCTACGCCAAGGCTACGGAAAGCAGGGAGGTGCTTGAGCATCCCGATGATCCTGCCTATATACAGGCGGCCAGAGCCTATACCAGTCTGTACAGCGAGGGCTATGATGATATAGAGGGGCTTTATGTGGCTCAATGGGATACCTATGTACTCGCGCATACCAATCCCGATTCCGTGGATCAGACCTTCAGGGACGCGGATTCCGCAAAGGCTCTTGAGGATATGATACGTAAGGAGGGGAGACCCTTCTGTACGGGTATAGTACAGGCTCCTGTCACAAAGAATATGGTCATACCGGTCTATGCGCCGATCAATGATAAAACAGGCTATCCCATAGGCTTCGCGGGGGCGGCGTTTTATTCGGATATGCTGGTGGACAAGCTGAACTCCTTAAGTGATGAGGAAATGACAGGAGTCGGATATTCTCTTATCAACGTCGCTACGGGAGTGTACATTTTTGATGATGATCCCTCCCTTGCGGGGACTGAATGTGAGGATACGGCACTTCTTGATTATGCGGCAAGCCTGAAGAACGGCGGAGGGGATGACAGCAGCCTGAGCTATTCCTCCGGGGATGAGGTCATCTGCTGCTATTATATGACAGACAGGGACTGGGTATTTGTGATACGTGATTCAAAGAATGATATCTTCAGCGTCATCAATACCGTAAGGATCTGGCTCATAATCATCTGCCTTGTGATCACAGCGGTGATGGTGCTTGTCTGCATGGCAAGCGTGAACCGGCAGATGGCTCCCATGAAGACCATAAACTCTTCCATAGAGCGCCTGAAGGCCAATGACTTCACAAAGGATCCCCTGATAGATGAATACTGCGCCCGTGAGGATGAATTCGGCACCATAGCCACTGCAGTCAGAGAGCTTCATTCAGTGCTCGCGAATCAGTATGAGCTCTTCGTCGAAATGCTCGAGAGCCAGTCCGTAGGAACGCTTGTGCTCGAAAGTCAGGGCGAGAACATAGTCCTTATAAATCATATGGCACTGGAGCTTTTTGACCTTGAGGGTACTGACCGGGATAAGCTCAGGATAAGCGACATCAGGGCAAGGTTTGATGATGAGGAAAATGAGCATATAAGGGAACAGCTGGACACAGTACGTGATGCAGACAGCGAGACAAGCTTTGAAGAAAGGGTCAATCACGAGGACGGATCCCAGCTGGTGCTGCTCGCACATGCGAAGGGCGTGATGCTGTCCAATAATCTGAGGGTCATAATCATATCCCTTACAGATATCACCGAGCAGAAGAAGCTTGAAGAGAGCCTTCAGATACTTTCGGAGACTGACTTCCTGACCTCCATCTGCAACCGCCGGAGCGGCGAGTACAGGATAGGCGAAAACATGAAGAAGGAGCTCTTCGGAATGTTCTGTCTCTTCGACGTGGACAAGTTTAAGTTCGTTAATGATAATTACGGCCATGCCGCAGGCGATGCCCTGCTAGTGGGTATAGCAAAGACCATGCAGAGAACCTTCCGTACATCGGATATCCTTATAAGGCTTGGCGGAGACGAATTCGTGGTCTTTGCCACCGGTATACAGGATACGGATCTGGGCAGCAGGGTGCTCGACAGATTCATGGGGAATATGGCCGCAATGGATATCCCCGAGCTTCAGGGGCACAGGATAACCATAAGCCTCGGGGCCGTGATCGTGACTGAGCCTGAGAGCTTCTCCTCCATGTATGAAAAGGCTGATTCGCTTATGTACGACGTGAAGAAAAAAGAGGGCAATGCCTATATCTTCTTCGAAACGTGAGCTCCGTTGAAGGAGACTACAGCTGCGATCCTTCCCGTATCATCAGTGATCTTCACCTCATAAAAGCAGTTGCTTCTGCCGTCCTTTATAAGGTCTGCTTCGGCGTAAAGGATATCTCCTTTAGGCGCTGACATGAAGCTTGCCTGGCCTACCACGCTGACCGTGGCGTATTCCTTTCCGAAATTTGATGCTACGGCGAAAGCAAAATCCGCAAGCGTGTATATGGCGCCGCCCATAATGCCGCCGTAGGCGTTGCGGTGCTTATCGGTCAGCTTCATGCTGCATTTCGCGTAGTTTTCACCGATCTCATCTATCTCTGCTCCTGACAGCTCAGTGGCATAGAGATCCTTTGAAAATTCTTCCCGTGCTTCCTCAAGTGTTCCCATATGACCCTCCTTTATCTATAGGAAACGACAAAGTTCTTTCTGCTTTGACGTTTCCCGCACCGGATTTTGAGTGCCGTTCAGATGCGCTGTGCGCATACGGCATCGTCCGAAAGCGGCAGGCGCGCGGCCCTGCACTGTACCACTATATTACCACGAAAGATAATTAAGGTGGACGAAAAAGTGCTCTTGTGGCATAATCTTAAGGACGCTGAAAAAGATAATATCAGGATTTTTTTTCAGGAGGCTGATCATGAAGATAGAAAAGATTCAAAACGGTGACAGTGTGACGCTTGCACTTCAGGGCTGGCTCGATACGCAGGCTGCGCCCGAGCTTGAAAAGGAGCTTGAAGGGCTTGG
>CACZNY010000077.1 GCA_902782655.1 uncultured Lachnospiraceae bacterium | reverse complement strand
TTCATCATCGCTTTCCTGTGGTATGCGATGATAACAGGATCGGATATCTGTTTCGAAGTTCCGGTATCTAAGAAGTTATATGAAGGGTTGACTCAGCAACTGATCCCGGCGCTCGCAAAGGGCGGATACAGGGCCATAAAGCTGACCGGTCCTGTGAGCAACGAAGAAATATGGCATAAGGACGGAGTCGTGACAGGCATGACCTGCGGAGTGGACTCGCTCTACACTCTTTTATGCTATGGAACGGATCGGGCACCGGAAGGAATGAGGCTGACTCATCTGGCATATTACGATGGCAACTATATTCTTCCCGATGTAAGACCTCCGTATGACATAAATGAACTATACCGGAAGATGGTGATGAGCTGTGCCCCAGATGTTGATAAGGCGCGTATGACCGCTGCGAATAACGGTCTGCCTCTCATAGATGTAATGACCAATCTTGACAAGGACTATTACCGCGGAGGGCTGCCTCTCACCGGCATGTACCGTTTCCTGTCCTGCACGCTGGCGCTCGCGCATCTGTACGGCACATATATAAGTTCCTCATCGGGACATACCGAGACAGAGGAAATATCGCTTTTCGCTCCGACTCAGCACTACGAAAATCTGATATGCAAAACCTGCGGTACGGATACTCTGAAGTATGTTTCCAGTGATTGCGACAGCCGGTGCGAGAAACTTCGCACGCTGGCAGACAACGCCGACGCTCAAAAGTATCTGGAAGTATGCTTTGATCCGGAAGGCCCCGAAAAAAACTGCGGGGCATGCTATGGCTGCTGGAAGACCCTGATACCATTGGATATCATGGGCAAACTCGGTAACTTTGCGGAAAGATTTGATCTGGATATGTATTATGCAGACAGGAAGAAAGTGTTCGCAGATCTGATAGGCTTTTCAAAGAGGCCTGAGGCGAGTTCAGCACGTGACAGTGTCAGACAGTTTGCCGAGCTGGCCGAACAAGAGCAAAGCGAAGCAGGCCGGGAATTTCTTGAAGTCCTCAGCGATATCGATAATATCCCCGTTTATGAAGAGAACAACCGTCCCGAGGACTGATATTCTGATTACTACGGTAAACGAAATGGTTGCCGGAAATTTTCCGGGAGACAGGGGGAGACAGGGGATGGTTCTCTGTCTCCTTTTTATTTCCGCAGAGACAGGGGGTTCTCTGTCTCCTTTCAAGCAGTAGCGCTTTCACCCTCGGAATGCCGAATAATGGTGTCGGGGGTGAAAGAATGTATCCTTAATACATGTATAAAGGGGGTGAAGGGTGAAAGGAGAGGCAGGCATCATTGACTCAGACATCACCGTCTTTTGCAAAAGTGAGTTAATATGCAGGAAAAGATATATAAAGCCGCTTATTTACCCGATACAGATCCAGCTGCGGGAGAAAGAAAAGAGACATCCTATTTCAGAGAATAGAAATAAAGCCTTAGCAGCAGCGTTTTCACCCTCGGACTGCCGAATAATGGTGCGGGGGGGTGAAAGAATGTATCCTTGATGCTCGTATAAAGAGGGAGAAGGGTGAAAGTAGGTATCATCCTTGTCGATGCCATGGTGAAGGGTGAAAGTAGGTATCATCCTTGTCGATGCCTATGATGAATGGTGAAAAGTGGCTCGTAATGTGATCTGCAACATGAGGAGGCAGGAGACAGAGAACCGTCCCCTGTCTCCTAAAGAATCCTTAACATCACTCAAAATACAAAATGCCGGAATTATTAGTGTTACAATAATCAAAAGACTTTCAAAGATAGAAGAGGAAGAGTAATGAAAGGGCGTTTGATCAAAATCATATTTGCTTCTTTAATCATTGTGATACTGATTGCTCTATCTCTTGGCGTAATTTATTTTGTTACAGAGCCGAGCATCACACTCAAAGGCAGTAATGTCGTTGAAGCGACACTGGCGGATGGGTATACGGAACCGGGATATGAAGCGAAATACTGGTTTTTAGATATCACAGACCGTGTTGAAGTCACTACGGATCTGAATGAAAAGAAAGTAGGAGAGTACTCTGTGGAATACTCTGTTAGTTTTTTTGATAAGTCGGCTAGCAGTACGCGAACGGTAAATATGGTAGACAGGGAACCTCCGATCATTACCCTTAACGGGGGAGATACCATAAAAATTCTGACGAACAGCGATTTCGATGATCCCGGGTATAGTGCACAGGATGATTCAGACGGAGATGTGACAGAATCTGTTAAAGCAAAGGGAATCGTCGATACCTTCGATCCGGGGACTTACACGATTTCTTACAGCGTAGCAGATTCCTTTGGCAATGAAGCGGATAAAAAGCGTACGGTCATCGTGGAGGGAACTCCTGAAGTAAAGCCCAAAAAGGTCATTTATCTGACATTTGATGACGGTCCCAGTGAAACTGTAACTCCGGAGATTTTAAAAACACTGAAGAAATACAATGTTCCTGCAACATTTTTTATTGTTGATTACGGTCAGGATGCAGAGAAGATAAGACTGCTTAAAGAGGCAATTGCACAAGGGCATACGATAGGGATCCATGGATATTCGCACGATTATGGTGAGATTTATAAGACGGTTCCGGGTTTCATGGATAATGTCACAAAGCTTGATAATAAGATCCGCAGCGACCTGGATTATGAACCGTTCATCATGCGGTTTCCGGGAGGCAGTTCCAATACTGTAAGCAAAAGCTATCGCAAGGGCATCATGTCTGAACTTGTAAAAGAAGTACAGGAAGAAGGATACTATTACACAGACTGGAATGTGGATTCTACTGATGCATCGGGAAGAGTTGTAAGCGCAGAGCAAATCATTTCTTCAATAAAGAAAGGCTGCAAAAAGAAC
>CACZNY010000076.1 GCA_902782655.1 uncultured Lachnospiraceae bacterium | reverse complement strand
TTCAATGTAAAGGGCGGAAGATGTGAGGCCTGCAGCGGAGACGGGATAATAAAGATAGAGATGCACTTCCTGCCGGATGTATATGTTCCCTGTGATGTCTGCCATGGGAAACGGTATAACAGGGAAACTCTTGATGTGACCTATAAAGGCAAGGATATTTCCGATGTGCTGGATATGACGGTGGAGGAGGCTCTGGAGTTTTTTGATAATGTCCCAACCATAAGGAATAAGATACAGACCCTGTATGATGTGGGTCTGGGATATGTGAAGCTTGGCCAGCCTTCTACCGAGCTCTCAGGGGGAGAGGCGCAGAGGATCAAGCTTGCAACGGAGCTCTCAAAAAGAAGCACGGGAAAGACAATTTATATCCTTGACGAGCCGACCACCGGACTTCATTTTGATGATGTGAAGAAGCTGGTCACCATATTGGACAGGCTGGCTGAGACCGGGAATACGGTGGTGGTCATAGAACATAATCTGGATGTGATAAAATGCGGTGACTATATCATTGATATGGGACCGGAGGGGGGAGACGGCGGCGGAACCGTTGTGACCTCGGGCACACCGGAACAGGTTGCGAAGGATAAAAACAGCTATACCGGTTTTTATATTGCAAAAATGCTGAAAAAATAAAAAAAGGGGTTCAGAAATCCACAGTACTGTCCGATATATGTACTACATGGAAGGATTTTTTTGAGCACGGACGCGAAAATACAGCTGCGTCCGTGTTTTTTTACGCAATAAGGCCGCCAGGCTACAAGCTATGATCGAGGGAAGGGACGGTTTCCCCTGCCCGATTGTCATTATTGAAAGTTTCGGCATTTTGGGTTATCCTATTTTGTCAGAAAAGTCGGCAGGATAATAATGAAATGAGGAAACAATGGCAGGTATAGATATAGGCATAGATCTCGGTACGGCAAGCGTACTCGTATATATAAGAGGCAAGGGCGTCGTCCTGAAGGAGCCCTCTGTAGTGGCTTTTGACAGGGACACAAACAAGATAATGGCTATCGGTGAGGAGGCAAGGCTTATGCTTGGCCGTACTCCGGGTAATGTGGTAGCCATAAGACCCATGAGGCAGGGAGTCATATCAAACTATACGGTTACAGAGAAGATGCTGAAGCACTTCATACAAAAGGCCGTAGGAAAAAGAACCTTCAGGAAGCCAAGGGTATGCGTGGGAGTTCCGTCGGCAGCATCCGAGGTCGAAAGAAAGGCCGTCGAGGATGCGGCGTATCAGGCAGGCGCCAGGGATGTAAAGATCATAGAGGAGCCCATAGCAGCCGCCATAGGTGCCGGCATAGACATCACCAAGCCCTGCGGAAACATGGTAGTGGATATAGGCGGCGGCACATCGGATATAGCCGTCATTTCCCTGGGCGGGCCGGTGGAATCGACATCGATCAAGGTGGCGGGAGATGACTTTGATGATGCCATAGTAAGGTATATGAGAAAGAAGCATAATCTCCTGATAGGAGAGCCGACCGCTGAGGATCTGAAAATACATATCGGCTGTGTTTTCAGAAAGCCCGAGGTTGATTATATGGACATAAGGGGGAGGAACCTCCTCACCGGACTTCCCGTAACCGTAAAGGTTTCCTCCGAAGAAACTGAGGAGGCTTTAAGAGAGGTCACGGCTCAGATAATAGAAGCCATACACGGCGTACTGGAGAGGACACCTCCGGAGCTGGCAGCGGATATAGCGTCCAGAGGCATCGTGCTCACCGGCGGAGGCGCAATGCTCAGAGGACTCGAGGAGCTTATCACGGAGAAAACCGGTATAAACACCATGACGGCAGAGGATCCCATGACAGCGGTTGCTGCGGGGACAGGCAAATATGTGGATACGATGGCAGGATATAAGGAGGAAGACTGACAATGGTAAAGGGTCTTTACACTGCGCATTTTGCGATGATAAATGAGCAGCACAGAATGGATACCCTCACAAACAACCTGGCCAATGTGGCGACGACGGGCTATAAGAAGGAGGGTGCTACTTCCCAGACCTTTGCGGATGCCCTTGCTGTTAAGCTTCAGGATTCTTCCGAATGGTATCTGTCAAGGCGCATGGGCAATATGCAGCCGGGTGTCAAGATAGGAGAGAATTATACGGACTGGTCCGAGGGAGGCTTCAGAGGCACGGAGAATACCTTTGATCTCGCTTTATCCGATTCCGGCTTCTTTCAGATAGAATTTACCGATAAGGCAGGGAATACAAGTACCAAATATACAAGAGACGGATCCTTTACTCTTACCCTTGAAGGGACACTTGTGACCAAGGACGGAGATTATGTCCTTGATACAAACGGCAACCACATCACCATAGATCCTACAAAGCCGACAAATATCGACCGGATGGGCAATATCACGCAGGGCGATAATCCTCAGGTCCTGGCGACGGTGGGTGTGGTGGATTTTGAAAGAAATCCCGAAGGGACCGACTATTATTATCTTGAAAAATATGGTGAGAATATGTGGCAGACCATAGAGGGAGCGACGCAGATCCCGTCGAACGCCCAGATCTACTCAGGATATCTTGAGCAGTCAAATGTGGAGACCGTACAGGAGATGGTGAATATGATAGCCATCAACAGACAGTATGAGATAAATCAGAAAGTAGTACAGACAATGGATGATTCCCTGCAGAAGGCAGTGAATGATCTCGGAAAGCTTGGATAATACTGAAACGGGAGGATTTACAGCATGGTAAGATCACTATGGACAGCGGCTACCGGCATGATAGCGCAGCAGAATAATGTGGATACTATCGCGAATAATCTCGCTAATGTCAACACCGTAGGATACAAAACAGAGACAAATGAGTTTAAGAGCCTTTTGTATCAGACGCTTCAGACAAAGACGACAACTGCCAATGCCGAGCATAAGCCGATAGGAGCGCAGGTGGGTCTGGGTGTCAGAAATGCAGCGATAACCTCCCAGTTTACTAACGGAGCTCTCCTCGAGTCTGAGAGCACTACAAGCTTTGCCATCCAGGGAAAGGGCTTCTTTTCGGTCAGAGGAAATGACGGAAAGACCTATTATACGAGGAACGGAGATTTTAATTTCAACCTGGTGAATGCAAACGGGGATCTGGTTCTTTCAAACTCCGACGGACTTCCCGTGCTGGGGACGAACGGGCAGCCGCTTCAGCTGCCGGCGAATATAAACGGGAGAAAGGTAATAGCAAACAGGGTTTCGGTGGATGCCGATGGCCGTATATTATATCCGGATGCCCAGAATAATCCTCAGCCCATTGCGGGTCTGCAGATAGGGCTTACGCAGTTCCAGAATCCCAAGGGTCTTAATAAAGAGGGAGATTCCCTTTATTCCGTGACTGCAGCATCGGGGCAGCCCATGAATGAAAATAATAACAACGCGCTTGAAAAGTCGGTGATAAGGCAGGGATACCTTGAGGGGTCAAATGTGCAGGTAGCTGACGAGATGGTAAACCTGATAGTAGCCCAGAGAGCCTATGAGCTTAATTCAAAAGCGATAACGACCACTGATGACATGATGCAGACGGCAAATCAGCTGAAGAGGTAATACCGGGCATGGATTTTGATTCTGGATATCTCACAAATCTATCCGGTCAGGCAGTATCGAATGCAAATACGGCCAGGCTGAAAAACACTCTTTCGGATATCTCCGGAGCGAATAAGGGAGCCGGAAAGGCTGATGTTTCCACAGCGGATGATGAGAAGCTGATGGATGCCTGCAAGCAGTTTGAGAGCTATTTTGTCGAACAGATGTATAAGCAGATGATGGCCACCGTTCCGGAGGATCCTTTAGACAGCGGCACAAACAGTGTGCTTGTGGATTACTATAAGGACAATCTTGTGAAAGAGTATGCGTCCAAGACCACGGAGCAGGAGGGTCTGGGACTTGCCAGAATGCTATATGAACAAATGAAGCGCAATATAGGGCAGTCGCCCGAGGAAATAGATGCAAAGGCGGCAAAGGCCGCGTCAGAAAGCGGGGCTGCCGCAGCTGAGGCTTTGAAAGAAAACAGCGGTATCTCATCAGGAGATGAATGACTCTTAAAGGACTCATTGATCATATAATTTTCCGTAACCCAGAAAACACGTATACGGTCTTATCCTTAAACGCAGATGACGGCGGTGATTATATCTGCGTGGGCCAGCTTCCCGAGCTTGACAAGGGGGAGAGCATATCACTTGAAGGAGAGCTGAAGGATAATCCGAAATACGGTGTTCAGTTTTCCATTTCTTCTTTTTCTATCCTGCCGATAGATGATGAAAAGTCGATCCTGAAGTATCTTTCATCCGGAGCGGTGAAGGGGGTAGGTCCGGGGCTGGCAAAGAGGATCACGCAGAAATTCAAAGAAGACACCTTTCGCATCATGGAGGAGGAGCCGGAGCGCCTGTCTGAGATCAAAGGCATCTCCATGAGGAAGGCGATCGAGATAGCGGGAGCTTTCGAGGCCAGGGCAGGCAGCCGTCAGGCGATCTCTTTTTTATCCCAATATGATATCTCTCCCGGAATCGGACAGAAGATATACGAGCGATATAAGGATCAGATCTACAATATAGTAAGGACAAATCCTTATAAACTAATTGACGACATAGAAGGGGTAGGCTTTATATCGGCTGACCGCATAGCTTCTTCTGTAGGAATATCGGCAGATTCGGAATACCGGATCCGATCGGCTGTCATCTATCTCCTTGCAGAGACAGCCAGATCGGGCAGCATGTGCATGGAGGAGAGGGAGCTTGTAAATAAAGCGTCAGAGCTTCTGGGTCTGGATGAAGTTCTTATTGAAAATCAGATGGATTCCCTTTCGATAGAAAGGAAGATAATAAGGGAAAACATAGAAGAAAGGATATTTGTTTATTCCGAGCATGCTTATTATGCCGAAGCTGAAACAGCAAGGCTTTTGTCTGATCTGGATGTCCCTGATCACACAGTGATAAACGATCTTTATGATGATATAGGCGACATCGAAAGAAAAAAGGGGATTTCCCTTGAGGATGCACAGAGAGAGGCAGTTATCTGTGCCATATCAAATACCGTATCAGTTATCACGGGAGGTCCCGGTACCGGGAAAACCACCATAACAAATCTTATCATCAGCTACTTCAGATCAAAGGGACTGGATATCACGCTCGCGGCACCGACGGGACGGGCGGCGAAGAGGATGGCAGAGGCTACGGGCTACGAGGCCCAAACTATCCACAGGCTTTTGGGATCAAGGGCATTAACAGACGGCAGATCAGATCCGGGCTTTGAGCACGATGCAGACAACCCTTTAGAGACAGATGCCCTGATACTTGATGAAATGTCTATGGTCGATATATATGTATTCCGTTCGCTGCTCAGAGCACTGGTACCCGGCACAAGGCTTATCCTGGTAGGGGATGCGGATCAGCTTCCCTCCGTAGGGCCCGGAGCGGTCTTAAAGGATATAATCTCATCGGGCTGCTTCCAGGTGGTGAGGCTGAAAAAGATATACCGGCAGTCTGCGGCATCTGCCATAGTGAGGAATGCTCATGCCGTGATAGAAGGCCGGCATATTGATCTGGAAAATAAGAGTGAGGACTTTTTTCTGATTAAAAGAAATGAGGCCGAAAAGATAATACAGGGGCTGATCTACCTTACAGGGACAAGGCTTCCGGAGCATCTGTCCTGTTCACCTCTTGATATACAGGTAATGACACCCATGAGAAAAGGAATGCTCGGCGTGGAGAACCTTAATATCAGGCTTCAGGAGGCTTTGAATCCGCCTGACAGCCGTAAGAAGGAAATGGGAACCGTTAACGGTGTGCTGAGAGCCGGCGATAAGGTCATGCAGATAAAAAACAATTATGATCTGGAGTGGGATCTGACAGGGAACAGGGGCATGGCAACGGAAAGCGGAAAAGGGGTATTTAACGGAGACATCGGAAAGATCCTGTCTGTATCATCAGAGGCTGTCTATGTAAGATTTGATGATGGACGGGAGGCACGCTATAAGGGAGAAGCCCTGTCGGAGCTGGAGCTTGCTTATGCCATAACGATACACAAATCACAGGGCAGTGAATATCAGGCTGTTATTCTTCCGCTCCTTGCAGGACCCAAAATGCTGATGAACCGTAATCTGCTGTATACTGCCATCACAAGAGCGAAGAAGATGGTATGTATATTGGGCTCACCGCAGACAGTGGAGGATATGATACAAAATGAAACCGAAGAGAAACGATATACGGGGCTTAAGCAAAGGCTTCAGGAGATCAGTACGATGGAATAAAGTGCTGGATTTCGTCTTTCCCAGACGCTGCCCTTTCTGTGACGGTATCGTAAGATTCGGAGATATGGTCTGTGACCGGTGCAGGAGCAGTATACCGTACATAGGAGAGGAATACTGCCTGAAGTGCGGAAAGGCTTTGTTAAAAACGGATTCTGAATACTGCAGCGACTGTATGCATACGGAGCACCTTTTCACGAGGGGCAGGGCATTGTATGTTTACGAGGGATCTGTCAGGGCTTCCATAGGCAGATTCAAATTCAGGGGCCGGCAGGAATATGCTGATTTCTATGGGCGCGACATGGTAAGGCACCTGGGTTCTTTTATTAAAAAGTGCCGTATAGACATCATAATTCCTGTCCCCATATCGAAGGAGAAGCAGAAAATGAGGGGATATAACCAGGCGGAGCTTATTGCGGAAAGGATATCTGCGCTTACCGGCCTGCCATTTGACGGGATGCTTGTCAAAAGAGTCAGGAATACGCCTCCCATGAAGGATCTTACAAGGAGCGAGAGGATGAAAAACCTTATAGGGGCTTTCAAAATAACCTCCCATGATGTAAAATGGAGAAACGTGCTGATAGTGGATGATATATACACGACAGGAAGTACGATCGACGCAATGGCTGCTGAGATAAAAAATGCCGGAGCGGAAAAGGTGTTTTTTGTGGCGCTGGCTTCGGGAGCACCGGCTTAGCCGGCTGTTTGGAAAAGAGGGGATTCGGTGAGGGAGAATATAGACGGGGACAGAGTGATGCTTATGACAAGGATGGCCTCCTTTGAGGAGAATGAGGGAAAGGAAGCCATAAGGATATGTAATTATTTCAGAAGTGATTATGTATGCTTAAATGTAGTCAGAGCTATTGTTTCCGCGACAATATCATATTTTCTGGTTTTGGGGCTGTATGTCTACTACAATATAGACCGGCTGCTTCAGGACATATATACTATGGATCTGATGGCCATGGGCAGGAAGCTGATCACGGCCTATGTGATATTTGCCGGAGCCTTTGGTATCATAGCTTATGTGATATACTCGTTCAGGTATGATTGGGCTAAGAAGCATTTAAGCGACTATAATTATGCCCTCAGAGAATTATTGAATATGCGGGATGTTAACGGTAATGGATAGTATATACGAAGCAAGAGATTTTATAGAGGAGATAGTGAGCCGCTATGAGACGTTGTTCAAAGCGGTCATTCGTTTTTTTCTGGCATTTTTGGCATTGTCAGTGGTCAATTCAAAATTAGGCTATATGGAAAGACTTGATTCTACGACGGTGGTGCTGGCAGTTTCGCTGCTTTGCGCTCTGCTTCCACCCGGTATGATAGTGTTTTTCTGTTCATTGTTCATCATACTACACTGTTATGCGCTCTCATTGGAAGCCGCTATCGTGGTTCTGGCAGTTTTTCTTTTAATGTTCCTGCTGTATTTCAGATTTACGCCCCAGGATACCATGGCTGTACTTCTGACGCCTCTTTCCTTCGTTTTCGGAATGCCGCAGGTCATGCCGGTGATATACGGCCTCAAGGGTTCTCCGATCTCGGCTCTGTCTGTGGGATTTGGTGCTGTGGCTTACTTTACCGTAGATTTCATAGCAGAGGCTGAGGATAAGATACGGGGTATGAAGGATGCTACTACGGTAGAAAGGTTCCGTACCATTCTGGACGGGGTAATAAAGAATAATGAAATGATGGTTTATGTGGCTGCATTTGTCATAACCGTGATAGTGGTGAGTATCATAAGAAGGTTATCATTCCCGCATTCATGGACCATTGCCATAGCTTTTGGCATATTACTGGATATGACAGCGATAATTGTATTATCGGCAAAATATGATACAGAGATCAGTACAGGTGGTCTGCTTTTCGGCTCTATAGTGGCGGCGGTCGTCGCTTTTATTTACAAGCTATTCACATTCAGCGTGGACTACGCCAAAACGGAACGGGTTCAGTTTGAAGATGACGGATATTACTATTATGTCAAAGCCGTACCCAAGATCAGAACCCGCAGAAAGAAGGTAAGGTCCCGCGAACCTGATGATGAATAAATGCAGCAGCTCATTTCCAAGATAAGCAATTTCATAAGCTTTGATTCCATTCCGGTAATGGGATTGGCGGATTATGTGGAGATCCTCATAATCGCTTTTCTTGTTTATGAAGTAATGCTCTGGATAAAGGACACCAGGGCATGGTCGCTGATGCGCGGCATCGTGATAATACTGGTATTCGTATTACTGGCATATCTATTCCAGATGACTACTATACTGTGGCTGGTGAGAAATGGGCTGAATGTGCTGCTCATGGCTCTGCTGATCATCTTCCAGCCTGAACTCAGACGTGCGCTGGACTTTCTCGGAAGAAAAAATTTCTTTGCATCCATTTTTGCCTTTAACAGTTCGAGCGTAACCGAAAGATTTTCCGATAAAACAATGAATGAGATCATCAAAGCGTGCTATGAGATGGGCAGAGCCCGTACAGGTGCGCTCATCGTCATGAGACAGAGGGATCCGCTTACGGAATATGTCCGTACCGGGATAGAGGTAGATGCCGTAGTCACGAGTCAGCTGCTGATCAATATATTTGAGCACAACACGCCTCTGCACGACGGAGCCGTGATCATAGAAGGGGACAGAGTGGTTTCTGCGACCTGCTATCTTCCCCTGTCGGATAATATGGAGCTTTCAAAGGAGCTTGGTACCAGACATCGTGCAGGTGTCGGGATCTCTGAGGCGACTGACTCGCTTACCATAATAGTGTCCGAAGAGACAGGAAGGGTATCTATAGCTCAGGGCGGGGCACTTTTGCGGAATGTCACCCAGGATGTACTGAGAGATGAGCTCATAAAGCTGCAGAATAAGACTATAACCGATAGAAAGATCGGGAAGAAGGGGAGGGCCGCCAAATGAAAAAAAGACTTTCCGCCTTACTCCATCTGGTCATAAATAATGCATGGCTTAAGATACTGGCACTGATGCTTGCAGTGATGATCTGGCTTGTCGTAGTGAGCATAGATAATCCCGTAAAGGATCAGAATTTTACGCAGATCCCTGTCACCGTGCTTAACGGAGATGTCTTTGAAGCAGCGGGTCAATCCTTCGAGCTGGCTGATTCATCGACAACCGTAACCGTTACTGCAAGGGCAGAGAGATCTGTATTATCACAGCTTTCCAGGGATGACTTTTCAGCGACCGTTGATATGGCGAATTACTCAAACGGGAGGGTTCCCATCTCGGTAAAGGCAAACCGTCTGTCCGACAGGATCTTAAGCATTACGCCACGTACCGCTTATGCCGTGGTGCAGGTGGAGGATCTGGGTTCAAAGCAGTTTTCGATCGACTATGAGATCAGCGGTGAGCCGGCAGAGGGCTACTCTGTGGGCGATGTGATCCTTGCCAGCAATGTAGTCAGGGTACAGGGGCCGGAATCCATAGTTGAAACCATAGATAAAGCTATGGTGCGTGTCTCGGCACAGGGAATGACCAGGGATATGCGTACAGAAACTCCCATAGTTTTTATTGACAGGAATGGCGAGGATATGGATACTTCCAGGCTTGAGCTTTCCAGATCCAGCGTTTCCGTAACTGTAGAGATCTGGGAGGATAAGGAGATACCCATAACCTACGGCTATTCCGGAACTCCGGCAGAGGGATTTGCCACGACAGGAAACCTTTCAGCCACGATAAATACCATAGAGCTTTCGGGCAATCCGGATGCGCTTGCAGGGGTAGGATCCATCACGATCCCATCTTCTGAGATCGATATCTCAGGAGCTACGGAAAACTATACTACCGTTGTAGATGTGTCTGCATATCTTCCTTCCGGGACAAAACCGGCCGACAGCGATATGGATACGCATTCGACGGTTACGGTGGAGATCGTTGCCATGAACCTGAAGAATGTGGATGTCCCCGTATCAAATGTTACGATAGAGAATATACCGCCGGGCTATACTGCGGTAATAGGCACGGATACGGCAACAGTAGTCACCAGTATCAGGGGACTGCCGGATGTTCTCGCGACAGTAGATGGATCAATGCTCACAGGCCGTATAAACCTGGATGATGTAAAATCAAAGAACGGGATCGTCGAATGGCTGCCCGGGGTTTTTGATGCCAATGTTACTTTTGCTTATCCGGAGGGAGTGTACAGCAGCGGAGTGGCGACGACAGTCAGTGTGCTGATCCAGCCAGTAAATACCAGGATTACGGAAGAAGGGGAAAACCGAACTGAGCATGTGCCGGTGGGCGTGAGCGGAGAGTAGATGAATTGTTGCTATCCGGTGCTAAGCCACGCGCCTGCTTCGGGCCGCATGACAGCCAGCGGCTGTCAGTTTTGCGACGACCGGAGCGAAGCGGAGATCTGCGGTTCAATACGTTCGGCTTGCCGGCGCGCTGTCCATCGGCGGAGCCGGTTTTTCATGGCGGTGTGCTCGTTACAATCCAACGGATTGGCGATGCGCTGAATTGTATCGATTAATTATATTTGAATAATCAGGCTTAATTTGATATATTATCTTTAGAAGTTTTTGGAGCAGAAGATATGGTTTCACAGAAAATAACAATAAAAAATCCCACAGGTCTTCATCTGCGTCCGGCCGGTATTTTGTGCAAGGAGGCTATGCAGTATAAATCGCTGATAACTTTTAAATTCAGGGAGAATACCGCAAATGCAAAGAGCGTCCTTTCAGTTCTTGGTGCCTGTGTTAAGTGTGGTGACGAGATAGAGCTCTTTTGTGAAGGAGAGGATGAGGATGCGGCTTTGAACGCGCTGACAGGAGTGATAGATGCAGGACTTGGGGAGTAGACTTTAGCTGACTGTGGCAGACAGGTCTCTCTGAAGTATTATCAGAGAGACTTTTGTATTTTATAGAGGAGATGAGAAAATGCTGAATTATAAGAGGTACAAGAAAAATCCCGTATTAGATTATCCTGAAAGGAAGTGGCCTGATAAACAGATAGAAAAGGCGCCGGTATGGGTATCGGTCGATCTCAGGGATGGAAACCAGGCGCTGGTGGAGCCGATGCTCGTCTCGGAGAAGATAGAGATGTTTAATAAGCTGGTGGAGCTTGGATTCAAAGAGATCGAGATCGGTTTTCCTGCAGCAAGCCAGATAGAATTTGATTTCCTGAGAGAGCTCGTGGATAAGAAGCTGATCCCCGAGGATGTAACGGTACAGGTTTTGACGCAATGCAGGGAAAACCTTATCGACAGGACATTTGAATCGATCCAGGGAATACCCAGAGCAATAGTCCATATCTATAATTCCACATCCACTCTCCAAAGAGATGTAGTCTTCCATATGAGCAGGGAAGAGATCAGGCAGCTGGCAGTGGATGGCACCAATATGGTCAAAGAAAGAGCCGCGAAATTTCCGGGGAAGATAATACTGGAGTATTCTCCCGAGAGCTTTACAGGTACGGAGCCGGAGTACGCATGTGAGGTGTGCAATGCCGTGACGGAGGCCTGGGGCGCTGATCCTGAAAACAAGGTGATAATAAATCTCCCGGCTACGGTTGAGATGACTACGCCCAATGTCTATGCGGACATCATAGAGTGGGAGAATGAACATCTTGCCCGAAGGGATTCCGTTATACTGTCGGTTCACCCTCATAATGACAGGGGGACAGGTGTGGCTGCTACAGAGCTTGCCATGCTGGCAGGAGCGGAGCGTGTCGAGGGAACTCTTTTTGGCAACGGGGAAAGAACCGGTAATGTAGATCTGCTTAATATTGCCTACAATATGTTTTCACAGGGCATAGATCCGGAACTCAATATAGAAAACATAAACGAGATCATCGATATGTATGAAAAGTGCACCAAGATGAAGATAGACCCCAGACATCCTTATGCGGGAAAGCTGGTGTTTACGGCTTTTTCCGGCTCACATCAGGATGCCATATCAAAGGGAATAAAGGCTATGATGGAAAGGCATCCTGATACCTGGGAGGTGCCGTATCTGCCCATAGATCCTGCGGATATAGGAAGAGAATATGAACCTATCGTCCGCATAAATTCGCAGTCCGGAAAGGGAGGGGTCGCTTTCATCATGGATTCCTATTTCGGATTCAAGCTTCCAAAGGGCATGCACAAGGAATTTGCCAATGTGATCCAGGATATTTCGGAAAAGCAGGGTGAGGTAGCTCCCAAGGAAGTGATGGAAGCTTTCAGGACTGCATACCTGGAGAAAAAGGAACCTATTCATTTCCGCAGGCTGCAGGTTGTGGATCTTTCTGAGGAGTCAGAGACAGAGCACGATACTCAGGTTACGGTACAATATACGGATCATGGTCTTACAAAGGAATTCACGGCTACAGGCAATGGTCCCATTGATGCGGTAAAAAGAGGTCTGTCATCCGAGCTTGGCATTAATATCAAGATAGTAGACTATGAAGAGCATGCCCTTACCGGAGGTTCGAATGCGCAGGCAGCGGCTTATATCCATATGCTGTCGGTAGATGATAATAATATAACTTACGGCGCAGGCGTATCATCAAACATCACCAGGGCATCCGTCAGGGCTATCTTTTCGGCGGTCAACCGTCTTTTCGGAGACCGGTTTGACGCGGAGCATTCCCGGCAGAGTCAGTAGGGCGTCCGTAAAGAAGATCCTGTCAGCCGGATTTCCTTTGGCGGCAGATCATGAGCAGAAGCACAAAATAGTACGTCGTGAAATACACGGGAAAATAGTACTTGAAATATGATGCCGGAGCCAGGATGAAGACTATGGTGAAATGGGCAAAAAGACAGAGAGAGAGCATGACAAAAAAGGCTCTCTCTTTTATTTTCAACAGGCTCCAGATAAACAGTAGGATGAGCAGGATCATCGGTATATAGAGGTTGTAGGCAGCAGTCTTTACTAGGCTAACGGCGAAGGCGGCAGGACCCTGCCCCATAACAGGGTCGTAGACGGTCGCCGCATAATCAAAGGAACCCCATTTGGTCTTGATCAGAACCTCCGGATTGTTTCTCATAAGCTCCTGTACACCCTCGACGAATACAAGATAATCCTCATCGGAAGCATCATAACGTCTTCCATCGTAGCCCTCGTAATACAGTATCAGGGAATCCTCATAATTGGTGTCTCCCAGAAAATCGTTGATCGCAGCAATTTTTTCCACATCAAGGTAACGGTCAACCTTTTCCCAGGAGGAGGAATTTCCCTCATCCGACAGATCAAGTCCGTTGCGGTACAGATTGGTCACTGTGTACGCGTAAAATGGGAGCATACGGTTAGCCGCTTTATCACTGAGCCTTGAGGGCATGATGCCGTATTGCGGAATCGCGACTATATACTGGATGAGAAAAGATGCAAGAAGCAGAGCGGTTATTTTACGGACACTTTTCTCTTTATCATTGTATAATGAGGGGTAGCAGATGAGTATCATTATCAGTCCGAACACACATAAATAGATCCCTTCGGTGCGCCACTGGGTAAGGATGGCCATAAGAAAAAGGAGCGGGATGATACGGCTCCAGGAGAAGGCTTTGTTTTCAAGCTTATCCATATAGATCGTGTACATGAAAAGTACATAAACGAAGATATATACCGGTATCCTGTGGGCAGATGTAGTGTAAGCAAGGATGGAAGGCAGGAAAAAGACTGCATACATAAGGTAAGCCCTTTTTGCTCCGCCAAGATAGCGCTTCAGTCTCGCGACAGAGTATCCGGCGCAGAAACACTGCAGCATTACTTTAACGATGATGGGACCCGCCCAGAAAGGGAATATCATTATGGATATGATATAATACCAGGTGGTGATGTAGTAAAACCAGGTATAATCCGAGAGCTTCAGGGCTTCGGAAAAGATCAGCGATTCGTCATTTGAAAGAAAGCCTTCAGGTATTTTATATATCAGGACCAGGATCAGGGGGATGAAATATATCAATGCGTGCTGCATCACCTGACGCTCCATGGAGCTTTTGTCCGAAACAGCCTTTTTTACGAAGGCCGAGACAAAAAAGATGGCAAGAAACATAAGTATCTTGCAGGGGATATAATTATGAGCCATAGACAGGGGAGCTGCAGTAAATATCAGCCGGTCATAGAATAAGGATGCGGCAGTCCATATTCCCGCGATGGCCAGAGGTATAATATGTTTTGTACAATAATCCTTCATAAACATTAATGCCTTTACGGTTTTTATGATATGATTATACCATGAACAAAAAAATAGGACAGCAGTTTGAACGTCTGGATGAAGAGTACGGTAAAGACATAAGGATCTTTTTGGAGTACGAAAAGCCCTATGAGCTTTTGATAGCTACCATACTATCGGCACAGTGTACTGATAAGAGGGTAAATGAGGTCACTAAGGAGCTTTTTGTAAAGTATCCCTCGCTAGCCTCATTTGCCGATGCCGATATTGAAGAGCTCGGGCAGGATATACATTCCTGCGGGTTTTTCAAGACCAAAGCCCGCCATATAAAGGATGCGGCCGGGATACTTGTCTCAGAATACGGTGAAGAGGTCCCTTCCGAAATCGAAAAACTGACCGGGCTTCCGGGAGTGGGGAGAAAAACGGCAAATGTCATAAGGACGCATATTTTCAGAATTCCTTCCATAGTTGTCGATACCCATGTGAAAAGAGTGTCTTTCAGACTTGGCTGGACGAAGGAAACCGAGCCTGAAAAAATAGAAGCCGATCTTATGAAAAAACTGCCAAAGGACAGATGGTGTCTTGTAAACCAGGATCTGATTGAGCTTGGCCGCAGTATCTGCCATGCAAGGAAGGCCGGCTGTAAAGACTGCTTCATGTCTGATATATGCCCTAAGACCGGGGTGGATAAATGAGCACATACCTTATCAGCGATATCCATGGGGCGATAGAAGAGTTTATATTATTGCTTTCAAACATAGGGTTTGATGCTTCTTCGAAAGAAGACGAGCTGTATCTTCTTGGAGATTACGGCGACTGGGGGAAAAAGTCCATTGAGACAATAGGTTATGTCATGGATCTCTCCGGGAGTCCGAATGTGCATTGCCTCATCGGTAATCATGATCTCATGTTTCTGCAGGCGATAGAGGCGGACAGGGGCATGGGGGTTCCCGATATTGTCTGGTATGAAGTAAATAAGGGTTATAAGACCTGGGATGATTATGCCAGGCTGTCCGAAAATAATAAAAGAGCTGTTTATGAGTGGCTTCGCTCTCTACCGTTTTCTGTTGACATACAGATGGGCGAAAAACTGTATATGGCAGCTCATGCATATCCCTACTTCGGCAACAGGGGGAAGCTCGGCCGCATATATACAAAAAATGAGGCTGTATGGCACAGGGCGAAGCATAATGAGGATCCGTTCAAAAACTATCATGGCAGGAAGAAATATGACGGACTGATAATAGGCCACACCCCTACGTCATATTTTTATTACAACAGATCCGGAGGGACAGTAAGCGGGCCTAATTCGATATTTTTCGGGGAAAAGATCATAGCTATTGACTGCGGAGCCAAGATACTGGATTATCCCGAGTTCGGAGAGGAATATGAGAATGCCAGGCTCGCTGCTTTAAGGCTTGATGATGAAAAATGCTTTTATGTAAGATAATGGAGCATGATACCGGTTGATAAGTATTGTGACAAGCTCAGCTTCTCGCTGCAGTATCAGTTGTGTATGGTTTGAGTCAGATATTAAACTGTTGTTATCAGAGGAGGGTTTTTTATGAATATAGTGCTTTTGTCCGGGGGATCGGGAAAAAGGATGTGGCCCCTGTCAAATGATATAAGATCCAAGCAGTTCATTAAGCTGTTTAAGAATGATGAGGGTGACTATGAATCCATGGTACAGAGGGTATACCGGCAGATAAGGACCGTGGATAAGGATGCGAATATCACTATTGCCACGAGCAAGACACAGGTTTCAGCGATTCATAATCAGCTCGGAGAGCAGGTATCTGTCTGTGTTGAGCCTACAAGAAGGGATACTTTTCCGGCAATAGCTCTTGCAGCGGCATATCTGCATGACGAGCTGGGGGTGGATCTGGATGAGCCTGTGGCAGTATGTCCCGTAGACCCTTATGTGGATAATTCGTACTATGAGACCGTAGCTGAAATGGGCAGGATAGCGGCAAAAGGAGAAAAAAACATTACCCTTATGGGGGTGGAGCCGACCTATCCCTCCGAAAAGTACGGCTATATCATACCGAAGAATAAGGGAGAGCTTTCCGATGTATCTGAGTTTAAGGAAAAGCCCGACGTGGAGACGGCAAAGAAATATATACAGGACGGAGCCCTGTGGAATGGAGGGGTGTTTGCATTCAAGCTTTCCTACATGATAGAGAAAGCACATTCTCTTTTGGATTTTACGGATTACAGAGATCTGTATAACAGATATACCGAATGTCAGAAGATATCCTTTGATTATGCTGTGGTAGAAAAGGAAGACTCCATACAGGTTCTCCGTTATTCGGGAGAATGGAAGGACGTCGGAACATGGAATATGATGGCAGAGGTCATGGCTGAAGATATCAAAGGGAAGGCTTTGACTGACGAGACTACCACGGGAACAAATGTGGTAAATGAACTGGATATCCCGATACTTGTGATGGGGGCTAAGAATATGGTGGTCGCTGCATCCGGCGATGGCATTCTCATAGCAGATAAGGAGCAGTCAAGCTATATGAAGCCTTATGTGGAGAAAATATCAACAGATGTCAGATTTGCCGAAAAATCCTGGGGGTCTTATTCTGTAATAGATGCAGGAGAGGGATATCTTAATGTAAAGGTGATACTGAATCCCGGGAACCGCATGTCATACCATTCGCATGAATTCAGGGATGAGGTTTGGACAGTGCTTTCCGGCAGGGGAAAAACGATCATAGACGGCATGGAACAGGTCATAAATCCCGGAGATGTAGTGACCATGGCAGCGGGCTGTAAGCATACTGTGATCGCGGAGACAGAGCTGATACTGCTTGAAGCCCAGCTGGGAGAAAACATTTCGGTTTCAGATAAGAAAAAGTATGAGCTTTCCTTATGAATGAGGGACTAAAACCTCTGCGCCTCCTGCCTGCGGGCAAGGGATATATCTGGGGCGGAGAGCGGCTGAAAAAAGAATATAATAAAAGCCTTGATATTATACCCTTAGCAGAGACCTGGGAGTGCTCCGTGCACCCTGACGGTATGAGCCTGATATCTGGCGGAGAGTTTGACGGCCTCACCCTTAAAGAGGTATTGGACAGAAATCCTCGGTATCTTGGAACAAAAAGCGACAGCCTGCCGATCCTTATCAAGTTCATAGACGCGGCGAGGGATCTTTCGATACAGGTGCATCCGGATGATGCTTACGCAAGGGAGCATGAGGGAGATAACGGTAAGACTGAGTTCTGGTATGTCCTGGATGCGGAGGAGGGAGCAGAGCTTATCTACGGTTTTGAGCACCCTATGGACAGACAGAGGCTCAGGTCTGCCATCGAGGACGGAAGTCTTGAAAAAATGCTGCATCATATGCCTGTGCACAAGGGGGATATGTTCTTTGTTTACCCCGGAACTGTCCATGCCATAGGCAAAGGGATAGTCCTGGTAGAGGTACAGGAGAGCTCCAACCTTACCTACAGGCTTTATGACTATAACCGGACCGATAAGAATGGACAGAAGCGGCCTTTGCATATTGAGAAGGCTGCGGACGTGCTTAATATGAAGCCGGTGAATATAATACGCCAGCCACAGAGGATGGTGAGATATTATTTCGGATGCGCAAGGGAAATCCTTTGCAGGTGCGAATATTTTGAGGTAGAGCGGATACAGGTCACAAAGGGTTTTTCATTTTCGGTATTTGATACATCGTTTCAGGTGCTTCTGTGTACGGACGGGAACGGCGGACTTGAGACGGACGAAAGCAATAAGCCTGTAAGATTCGATAAGGGAGCCTGTATATTTCTGCCCGCCGGAATGGGAAGATGCCATATAATAGGAGAATGTGTCCTGCTTAAGGTAAGATGCTGAGTTCCGTACCCTTATGGGCTATCTGCTTCATATCGGACCAAAAAACCACAGATCCTGAACTGTAACATAGATCAAGAAAGGAGAAGGAAGATGTCAATTTTAATAACAGGAGGAGCCGGTTACATAGGAACGCATACACTGGTGGAGCTTTTGAACGGAGGATATGAGGTTGTCGTAATGGATAACTTCTCTAATTCCTCACCTAAAGCTATCAGGGCAGTGGAGGAATTAACAGGAAAAAAGATCAGATTTTACGAGGCGGATATCAACAGCAGAGAAGATCTGGAGAAGATCTTTTCCGAAAATCCTGATATCAAAGAGTGTATTAATTTCGCTTCGCTAAAGGCAGTGGGAGAGTCTGTCGAGAAGCCCTGGGAGTATTATAATAATAACATCGGGGGAACGCTTACCCTGCTGGACGTTATGAGAAAGCACGGGGCCAAGAATTTTGTTTTCTCTTCTTCCGCTACGGTATATGGCGATCCGGAGAGTGTGCCGATAACGGAAGACTGCCCTAAGGGGACATGTACCAATCCTTACGGCTGGACCAAATGGATGCTGGAGCAGATCCTTATAGATATGCAAAAAGCAGATCCGGAGTGGAATATGGTGATACTCAGGTATTTTAATCCGATAGGAGCACACCCGTCAGGAAATATTGGGGAGAATCCGAACGGGAGGCCGAATAACCTTATGCCCTTTATTACTCAGGTAGCTGTAGGCAAACTGCCGGAGCTGGGCGTTTTCGGTGATGATTACGATACTCCTGACGGAACAGGCGTGAGAGACTATATCCATGTCGTAGATCTGGCAAAGGCGCATGTTAAAGCCATTGATAAGCTGAGAACGGCTCCGGGATGCTTTATCTGCAATCTGGGTACCGGACACGGATATTCGGTTCTTGAGATAGTGAAATCCTTTGAAAAGGTCAATGATATAAAGATTCCTTACAGCATAAAGCCGAGACGGGCAGGTGATATCGCAGAATGCTATGCGAGTCCGGAAAAAGCTAAGAGGGAGCTTGGATGGGAAGCGGAAAACGGGATTGAGGAAATGTGCCGCGATTCGTGGAACTGGCAGAAAGGGCATCCGAACGGTTTTGAGTGATCAGTCCCGTGATGCCAGATAGTCCATAACGGTGTCCACACCTTTGTTTTCTTCATCAAAATGAATGCCTATGGCCATGCTTCCATTCTCACTGAATACTCTGACAATGTGGCATTTTGCTTTGGCAACCAATGTGCCTGTATCACGGGAGTAAAAGTGTATCATCGCACTGTCTCCCGTGGCGGCATCTATTTCGTCCTTAAAAACAAGAGCAGCGCCGGACTTTGACAGGTCTTTTATTCTGGCGGCTCTTACTCCGCAGTAGGAGCAGTAAAGCGCAGTATATGCGGTGTCTTTCCTTTCAAATTGGCGTTTTTCGTTCATGATCGTAAGTTACATGCTGTCAGCAAACCGCGCAACCTAAATAGCATACTATAAACTGTACTGTTTTCGCAAGTGTCCGCTCTGACGGTCATTTGCCTGCTTTAAGAAAAGCTTTTCTTAAAAAAACAGAAAAGAGCCTTGCCAGCAGTGCAAAACCTATAAAAAGGAAAATGCTGAAAAAGAAAACCATCAGTCCCGCATTATGCAGGGAAAGATCTGCGATGATTCCGATTATCACTACAATGAAAACCGTGAGAGGGAAATTGGCGAGACTTATCAGGACAGAGTTTTTCAGAAGCTGAAGATTGCCCTGCTCGTATCTAGCCAGCATTGGAAATACGTATATCATGGCGGAAACGTCTATGAAAAGGAGAAGCCATACAGGTATCTGAAGCAGCAGAAAATCTTCCGGGAGCACAAAAAAAACGATATAAAGATCCAATGATAAGAATGCTCCCGCTGCAAACAGAATGAGCCAAAGCTGCGTGGCCTGCCTGAAATTCCTGCGGAACGATGAAAAGAACGCATCGGCCGTATATCCAAAATCCCCATCAGCCATTTTCAAGGCCACTGAATAAAGAGAGGTCAATGCCGAGCCGATCGTGATCACCGGCAGGCATGCAAATACGAAGCATATATTCAACAGGATCAGATCAAATATCCTGGAGAGTATCACAGTGACCGGATTGTTCGGGTTAAAAAATCTATCCATGATAAAATTGTACAACAAAAAACGTTTCGCCTGTGTTTTTTTGTCTATATTGACAAAAAATGAAAAACTGATAGCAATATTTGTAAAACCAGGCATGAAATATGATGTTATAAGTAATATCATAGTGTGAAAGTCTGTTGTTGGGAAAGCAGACTCCACAGATTATTTACTGGTGCCAAGGCACAGAATAGGAGGAAATATGAAAAGAAAGTTAATGGCGATGATACTGTCTTGCGCAATGACAGCAACGATTCTCGCAGGCTGCGGCGGCGCAGCTGCACCGGCAGCAGGAGATGCCGCTCCGGCGGCAGATGCTGCAGAGGATACCGCAGCGGCTGACACTGCAGATGCAGCAGCTGATACTTCGGCTGATGCTAAAACGGAGAGTGCTACTCCCGCTTCCGGCGGAGGCAGCGGTACTATAAATGTATGGGCATTTACGGATGAGGTTCCCGGTATGATCGATAAGTATGTGGCAGATCATCCTGATTTTCCTTATACGATTAACTCTACAATAATTGCGACGACTGAAGGAGCTTATCAGCCGGCTCTTGATGCAGCTCTTCAGGCAGGCGGCGCGGAACAGCCTGATATCTACTGCGCAGAGGCTGCTTTCGTCCTTAAGTATTCTAAGGGTGACATGCAGGATTACGCTATGCCTTACAAGGATCTTGGCATTGATATAGATGCAGAGACTGCGGCTTCCAAGATCTCACAGTATTCTATCGATATAGGAACAAATACCAGCGGAGCTGTTGATGCTCTGGGTTATCAGGCTACAGGCGGCTGCTTTATTTATCGCCGTTCAATAGCCAAGGATGTCTTCGGTACTGACGATCCCGCAGAGATCTCAAAGATCATCGGCGGAGGAACAGGATCATGGGATAAGTTCTGGGAGGCAGCAAAGACTCTTGCAGCAAAGGGCGATGCTATCGTATCCGGTGACGGTGACATCTGGCACGCAGTCGAGAACAGTTCTGATAAGGGCTGGCTGGATGACAGCGGCGCACTCCAGATCGATCCCAAGAGAGAGGAGTTCCTTGATATTTCCAAGAATCTTACAGACAACGGCTGGTCAAACCAGACACAGGACTGGCAGGATGCATGGTTTGCTGATATGAAGGACGAGGGCGCAAAGCCTGTATTCGGTTTCTTCGGACCTGCATGGCTTATCAACTATACTCTTGCTCCTAACTGCGGCGGAGAAAAGACAGGCGAAGGCACATACGGCGACTGGGCTATCTGCGATTCACCTATAGGCTTCTTCTGGGGCGGCACATGGCTCCTTGCAAACAAGAACATGGATGCTGATAAGGTATCAGCTGTCAAGGATATCATACAGTGGATCACTCTTGATTCTACCGATGATGGTCTTCAGTATAAGTGGGCAAACGGAACTCTTAACGGCGAAGGCGGCACGAAGGATTCTGTGGCATCCGGAACAGTCATGGAGAAGTCTGACGGATCTCTTGAGTTCCTGGGCGGACAGAATATGTTTGATTATTTCGTACCTGCAAATACCTATGCAAACGGTAAGAACCTCACACAGTATGACGAGAACATCAATCTCATCTGGAGAGATCAGGTTCGTGCTTATGCAGCAGGCGAGAAGAGCAGGGAAGACGCTATAAAGGACTTCAAGCAGACAGTATCTGATACTCTCGGCATAGACGCTCCGTAATAGCATTTGACGAAGAAGGTTTTACAGGGGCGGGCATAGCCCGCCCCGTTCTAAAGGATCGGGGGACATTGATGGAAAAGAAAAAGAAAAACACTTTCAGCTATGCCAGGTACGGCTATCTTTTCAGCCTTCCGTTTATTCTGGCATTTCTTATTTTTTCACTGTATCCGACGCTTTATACGGCGATCATCGGATTCACGGATCTGAAGGGCATAGGAAATACATCGATTCACTTCCTGTCAGATCCATTTGCAAATTACAAAGCGATACTTGGCAGTCCTACATTCCATACGGCATTTGGGAATACCTTAAAACTGTGGATATGCAATTTCATACCCCAGCTTGCACTTGCTCTTGTCCTTGCGGCATGGTTTACCGATAACAGATTTAAGATACCGGGAGAAGGTGTTTTTAAGGTTCTGTTCTATATGCCCAATATCATAACGGCAGCGACAGTTGCTATCCTGTTTTATTCCTTCTTTGGATATCCCATGGGACCGGTCAATGACATCATGGTAAGGTTTGGTTTCTTAAAGGAGCCTTACAATTTCCTTGTGAAGAAGGATATAGCCCAGAATATCGTCATCTTTATTCAGACCTGGATGTGGTACGGCTATACGATGATAATACTTATATCCGGCATTCTGGGAATCAGCCCTGAGATATATGAGGCTGCAGAGGTTGACGGGGCAAACGGATGGCAGAAATTCTGGTTCGTAACCATACCCAATATTAAGACTATTCTCCTGTTCACGCTGGTAACAAGTCTTATCGGCGGACTGAACATGTTCGATATACCGAAGCTCTTCCTTATGGGAGGACCTGATAATGCTACTCTTACTGTAGGCGTGTTTATCTATAATCAGGCCTTCAGCGGCGGCTATCTGTATAACAGGGCGGCAGCTACGAGTATGATAATGTTTGTGATCATCGTTGCAGTTTCAGCAATACTCTTCTATATACTACGTGACAAGGATGAGGCTGAGATGAGAAAGATTGAGAGGCAGCAGATCAAGGCGCAGCGCAAAAAGATGAAGGAGGCAAAAAATGGGTAAGAGTCAAACCGTAAAGAAGACGATCATCTTTATCCTCTGTGTATTTCTGGCGATACTGAGTCTGATGCCCTTTGTGATAATGATCGTAAACTCGACGAGGTCAACGACACAGATCCAGCAGCATGCAGTGTCGTTCATACCCTCGACATATTTCGCCAACAACCTGAAGATACTTCTTGGCAAGAGCTTCAATCCTGCAGTGGGGTTCATGAATTCGCTGATCGTATCGGTAGGAGCGACACTGCTGGCAACATACTTTTCGACAATGACAGCATATGCACTGGTGGTATATGAGTGGAAGCTGAAGAATGTCTTTTTCAGCTTTATCATGGGAATCATGATGATACCGGCACAGATCACAATGATAGGATTTTATCAGATGGTATATAAGATCCATATGACAAATCATCTGTCAATGCTGATACTGCCAGCTATTGCTTCGCCCTCAATGGTATTCTTCATGAGACAGTATATGAAGCCTGCTCTTTCTCTTGAGATAGTACAGTCAGCGAGAATAGACGGAGCAAAGGAATTCTTCATATTTAATCAGATAGCGCTTCCGATAATGAAGCCTGCTATAGCGACACAGGCAATTTTCAGCTTCGTGTCAAGCTGGAACAACCTGTTCACTCCCTTGATCCTGCTTACGGATCAGAAGAAATACACACTGCCTATCATGATCTCTTTGCTGCGCGGTGACATATACAAGACAGAGTACGGCTCGATATATATGGGACTTACGCTGACGGCCGTACCGCTCATAATTGTTTACCTGCTGCTGTCAAAGTACATCATAGCGGGCGTAGCGCTGGGAAGCGTGAAAGGATAAAAAACTTACTGTACAGGTTTCGCTGCGGGGAGGGGAATGATCTGTTTGCTCATACCGTGATGATCAAGCTCTTCCTTGCGGTTCCTGTACTGTGACGGCGACATGCCGGTCAGCTTCCTGAAGCTGCGGCTGAAAGAGGTAAGATTATTAAAACCTGTCCGGACTGCTATATTGGTCACGCTCTCATTTGAAGATAGAAGTTTTTGAGCGGCCTGTATACGCTTGTGTGAAAGATGATCATAGTAGGTCATCCCGGTATATTCCTTGAACAGACGAAGGAAATGATACTTGGAAAAACCGGTATAGTCGGCAGCCCAGTCAAGAGACAGCTCCTCTTCAAGATGTGAGTCCGTGTATTTCAGGAGATTGGCGAATTTTTCATAGTATATTAGTGAGTGCTCGTCCTCTGACAGGGGTTCCTTACGATTGAAGTTGTATCTGCCGATATCGGCATACATCTCCATAAGTCTGGAGAAGATCAGGAGCTCCCACATGCTCTGTGATTTGAAATAGATGTCTGTGATTTCAGACAGGTGCCCCCGAACCTTTTCATAGAGGGCGGAATGGTTTTTTTCAGAGAGCAGTAAGGGTCTCATGATAACGGTTTCTATTACATTGAAATCGATGAAGTCATGCAGGGGTGTGAGATCCAGCAGGAATATCAGGCGGATGCCTTTATCTCCGCTTATGGAATGCAGCATTTCCGGGGGTATGAAGAGGATATCGTCGGGTTTCATGTTGTAGACGGCGTTGCCTACCGATACCTGATAGAAGTTTTCTATGCAGAGTATGATCTCTGCGGCGTTATGATGGTGCGTCTCATAGCCTTCTTCCTGTGTGTTGTACCATATGCGCAGATGGGACTGCGGAACGAAATCAACGATTTCCTTATTGTCCTGCATGGTTCTGCCTATATAGTCGCGTATGGGCTGGTTATATTTCACCGGCGGCACAGATTGCTTTGACATGGTAATACCTCATTTTACAGGTTTTTGTACTGATCTTTTATTATGATATGTTTTTAATAAACTTGCAAATTTGAGATCCGTCTTTACTTTAGAGTACGAAACAGATTTCGCGGGCATGTAACCGTATCGTCATCAGAAAAGGAAATCAGAAAACTGTCGTTATTAAGTAGTAGGAGGAAATACAGGAATTGAAACGAGAAAATGAAAGAAAGCCATTGATAAAAACGCTGTATACCGCGGATCCGTCAGCTCATGTATTTGACGGAAAGATATATATCTACCCGTCACATGACGTAGAACATGATGTGCCTGATGATGATGACGGGGAGCAGTATATCATGGAGGACTATCACATTCTCTCCATGGACAGTCTTGACAGCGAATGCGTGGATAACGGATTGGCATTGTCACAGAATGATATTCCATGGGTATCGAGACAGATGTGGGCTCCGGATGCTGTTTATAAGAACGGTAAATATTATCTTGTGTTTCCGGCTAAGGATAAGGATGGGATATTCAGGATCGGAGTTGCAGAGTCTGATTCTCCTGTAGGGCCATTCAGGCCGCAGGCTGATTTTATTAAGGGAAGCTACAGTATAGATCCGGCTGTGTTTACTGATGATGATGGCAGGACATACTGTTATTATGGCGGTCTCTGGGGCGGACAGCTTGAGATGTGGCAGTCGGGGGCCTTCAATCCTGATGAGAAAAGACCGTCTGGTGATGATAATGCGTTAGGCCCTATGTTTTCTGAGTTTTCAAATGATATGACGGAGTTTGTTTCAGAGCCCCGGCATCTCCTGATAACAGATGAAAACGGGGAGCCTCTTAAGGCGAAGGATGAGGAGAGACGATACTTTGAAGGACCATGGATGCATAAGTACAACGGTAAGTATTATCTGTCCTATTCCACCGGAACCACACATTTTATATGCTATGCCGAGGCAGATAAGCCCGGAGGACCTTTCAGGTACAAGGGAAGGATAATGGAGCCGGTCCTCGGATGGACGACGCATCATTCCATACTTGAAATAGATGGTGAATGGTATATCTTTTACCATGACTGTGAGCTTTCGGGAGGGATCACACATGAGAGATGTGTGAAATATACGAAGCTCAATATAGATAAGGATGGGAATATAGAAACAATCCATCCTTACGATTAAAACAGGCTGCAGGTTTTTTTCTTTTTCCCAATGGATGCCCGGAAACCTTTCCATGACGCCTTATCAGGCATGATATCTGGAGTGTTGGTTTTCGGGCATTCACCCATAATAAGCAGTTTGATATCGTAATCCGCCATACTGTGGCCGATTATGGGGTTCCATCGCCGAAGAAAAACAACGAAGCAGACGGAAATGTAGACGAGCGAAAATGTGTAGTTAATTAGAAAGTGCTACACT
>CACZNY010000075.1 GCA_902782655.1 uncultured Lachnospiraceae bacterium | reverse complement strand
TTATCCCTTTGAGGCCAATATCTGGCAGCTTCCCATAGATGAGGAGGTAGAGCATTTAAAAGCCATAGCTCAGGCCGGCTGCAATACCGGAGAAAAGGAGCCTTCGAATTTCAGGGACTGGATAGTATGGAAGCTCGGGAGGAAGATAGCTGAGGACTATATGTTCCCTTATAATGAAAAGATCTTTTCGGTGGATCTTGATACTCTGGGAACCTACTGGATGAATAAGCTTCCCGACGTTTCCTTTGAGGATACGCTCAGAGCCTGCCTTATGAAAAAGCCCTATGGATCGCTTCCGGGGCATGCAAAGTTTTATTACCCAAAAAAGCACGGCTCGGGCGAGCTGTGGCTTCGAATGGCAGAGAGGGTGAAGGATAATACAGAGTATGATGTAAAGGCAGAGAGCCTCGATCTTGAGGAAAGATCGGTAAACGGCGGAGCTTACAGGGCGGAGATGATAATAAATACCGCTCCCTGGACAGGCTTTTCAGAGATACGGGGAGCCTCGGATGATTTTCTAAGCTCGGTGCTAAGCCTTCGGTATTCATCCATCGTGGTAAAGTATCTGCCCGATGTAGAGGATGAGGAGGTAAACTGGGAGTATGTGCCGTCCCTTGAGGAGGACTATCACAGGATACTCTACAGGAATACCTTTGCAGTGGGATCCAGGGGCTCCTGGGCTGAGATAAACCTTAAGAGATATAAGGCGTCGGAGGGAGATAAGGTATTCATCTCGAAGTATGCATACCCTTTGAATACTGTGGACAAGCCTGCTAAAATAGGACTTATTCTCAAGGAGGCGGAAAAGCACCGGGTATACGGCCTGGGACGCTGGGGAGAATGGGAGCATTATAATTCCGATCTTGTGGTAGAATTGGCTATGAAGCTTGCTGAAAGGCTTGGAAGCTGAGCGGCAGCCCGGTCTTTGCTACGTTCGGTTCAAAGCCGGTTTCAACCGGGGATCTTGAAGCTTTTGAGCAGCAAAGCTTATTGTGGGCTGCGTAACTGTCAGAACCCGAAGGGGCTGAACAGTAATTAATAACGATTTTGTTGGGGAGTTTGCTAAGATGGCTGAGAAAAAGGCGGCAGAAGGAAAAAAGACGGCGGAAGCAAAAAAGGCTGCGGATAAAGGAAAATATCCGGGACAGCTCGTATACGGTCTGGATATAGGCACCAGGTCCATAGTCGGTACTGTGGGCTATATGTTCAATAAAGTCTTTCATGTGGTCGCCATAGAGAGTAAGCCCCATGAGACGAGAGCCATGCAGGACGGGCAGATACACGATATCGCGGCAGTGGCTGAGTCCATAACCGAGGTAACGAGCCGGCTGCAGATAAAGCTCGGAAGACCCCTGCATGAGGTCTGCATAGCGGCAGCGGGAAGGGTGTTGCGCACCATTACCGTACACGTGGAGCAGGAGCTTGGGGATACGAGGGATGTCACCAATGAGGACATTTATTCTCTGGAGCTTCTCGGAGCGCAGAGAGCATATGAGAAGTTCATAAAAGAGAGCACGCTTAATCTGAAATTCTACTGCGTAGGCTATACGGTTCAGAAATATTATCTTGATAAGTATCATATGACTGACCTTCTGGCTCATAAGGGCACTCAGATAGGAGCCGATGTAATAGCGACCTTCCTGCCGGATGAGGTGGTGGACGGTCTGTATAAGGCGGTGCAGATGTCAGGACTGCATGTGGCAAACCTTACCCTTGAGCCCATAGCGGCCATGGAGGTGGCGATCCCCCAGAGCTTCCGCATGCTGAACCTTGCCCTTGTGGATGTGGGCGCCGGTACCAGCGATATCTCCATCACAAGAGACGAATCCATAGTGGCCTACGGCATGATACCAAGCGCCGGAGATGAGCTGACGGAGGCGGTGGCAAAGTACTATCTTACAGACTTTGACCAGGCGGAGCAGATAAAGTATCAGGCATCCAGAGGCGGCGAGGTCTTATATACAGACGTGATGGGACTGGATCGCAAGACCACGGCAGAAGAGGTGGAGGAGATCGCAAGGGAGACCGTGAAGATCATCACCCGCGAGACCTCGGACCAGATAAAGAAGCTGAACGGCGGCAAGCCCGTATCAGCGGTATTCGTGGTAGGAGGAGGCGGAAGGCTTCCGGGCTATACCAAAAGCCTTGCGGAGGAGATGGGTATAGACCCGACAAGAGTAGCCGTAAGGGGCGAGGACGTGCTGAAGAATATAGACTTTAAGGATAAGTCCCTGCCCGGGGATTCACTGCTTGTGACCCCCATAGGCATCTGCCTTAATTTCTTCAGACAGAAGAATAACTTCATCTTCGTATCCTTTAATGACGTGCAGTATAAGCTCTATGACAATGACAAGCTGAAGGTCATGGATGCCGCCGTACAGGCGGGATATGCCAATGCCGATCTCTTTCCCAAGCGCGGGGAAGAGATAAACTATACGATAAACGGCGAAAAGAGGGTGGCAAGAGGAGAGACCGGAGAGGGAGCCCTGATCCTCCTTAACGGGGACGAGGCCTCGCTTAATACGGCTATCAAGGCAGGAGACTCTATAGTTGTGACCCCCTCCACGGCCGGTGCGCCGGCTAAGCTTACCGTAAGCGAGCTGCCCGAGTTTACGGATTCACTTAAGGTCATATTCAACGGGGCTGAGGTGCAGATACCCAAGTATGCAGAGGTTAACGGCGTACTGCAGAGCGGGTATTACGACATACAGGACGGTGACGAGATCATAATGCGGAACTATGTGACTGTCGAGCAGCT
>CACZNY010000074.1 GCA_902782655.1 uncultured Lachnospiraceae bacterium | reverse complement strand
TTAAGAGGTTCTCCCTTTTCATCCTTAAGATAATCCACACCCTCCGGCAGGGTCACATAGCCGCTCATACAAAGGCTCCAGGCATCAAGGGTGTTCAGGTCATTGGCACTTACCGCATAGCCATACTGCTCATAGGCAATACCGTTCTTAACACTGTAGATAACCTGGCCGTCCTCGTCATATACAACTGATTCAAGATCCTTCGCCCAGTCTACCGGAAGGCTCCGGATGCTTCCGTCATCCACCAGAACCTCAGCCGTTTTGGGAAGACAGGGTTCTACATCATCTTCAAATCTCTTCCCGATTTTATAGGAAGCTGCATTAAAGCTCACACTGGTCCCTTCCGGAGGCTCAACCATAAGGAAGGTAGCTGCTCCGGATTTTTTGAAGGTCACACAGATTTTGATGGTCTTAACTATCCGTGTCTCTTCATCTGCAGTAAAGGTATAGTAGATATTATCAATGCCCGCGGAATTTGAAGACAATGTCCGGTAGGTTACACCGTTTACGGCAAAGTCTGATTCCTCTCCTTCAAGGAACTTAAGATCCAGGGGCAGATAATTTCCGGACTCTGACCCGGGATCGCTGTATTTAAGGTCTGCTGCATTAATGGTGATCGTTGCCGTGTAGGTGGTTCCCGATTTTGCTATTCCGTCATCAGTGGAATTTTCGGGAGCCGTCCATTCCATGCCGACAGTCCTGGGGTCAATGTCGTATTCCTCACCGCCGATGGTAAGCCTCAGCTCCTCGGGTAACGCCTGCAGCTCCTCTCCTGTTGAAGGCCTTTCCAAAGTCACATCCATATCCGAAAGTACCGGCGCAGTTTCTGCCATAAGACAGACATCCTCGTCAGACACTTCCTGCCAGATGATTCTCTGATAGCCCGGCACCCTCGTTCTGTGAGCAATATCATCTCCTCTGATCATATTCCAGGATACCAGCTCCTGATACAGGAAATCCTCATCATCGGCTATGTCATCATAGTCCACCATGACCTCTTCGCCCTTTTCGGCCTCCTCGTTAAAGCTGATATCTGCCTGGGAAACGGATGTAAGCTCGTCATTTATATCCCAGGTAAAGGCTTTAACGGTCCTGATGAGAGGATATGTGAGGGTATAGATATATTCTATCTCTTCACTGCTGATCCTGCCCGGCTCCGTAGAGTCGCATCTTACCTTAAGATGCCAGGTCCTTGTCTGACCCTCAGCCGGTCTTTCAAATTCTATCGGCTTGTCATCTTCATACTCAGTGTATTCACCATCATCCAGCTTGTAAGTAACCTTGCAGCCGCTCACTCCCTCATTGGGATCAGAAAGCAAGACGATCATATTGCCCTTATCATTAACAGGGATATAGTCATATATGAAGGAATAGCTTCCCTTAGTAAAGCTGACTGAAGGAGGAAGGAGCTGTGTAGTATTTACAACATGGATCGTTCCCTCAACTTCAAAAGGAGTTAATTTTCCCCAGTCGTATTCTTCACCTGCAAACTCAGCCGCCTTTGTGTCATCGTCATTTTTGATGAGTCCCTTAACGGTGATGGTGTCACCGCTTCTTTTATACTGATCCGGCTGCCACTCAACCTCCAGACCGCTGACGGTTTTTCCGCCTGCGGAAATATATCCTGCATAGACCGGAAGCTCATCTGTACCTCTTTGAGCTATTTCCTGATCGGTTCCATTGCTCCATGCCCAGGCCTCAGCTATTGAGCCGCAGCTTGAAATGCTTATCTTTTCGGTCTTGTAGAACCGGCCGTTACCGGGCAGAGCAGCTTCAGTATTATCCTTGTCATCGTAGGGTGAAAGGGTTTGAGATTTATCACCGTAGTAGATCGTCAGGCTGTCCGTAAAGTGTCTGTCAAAGCCTCTGAAGTTCTTTACCAGATTCAGTACGGCTCTGTACTCTGTGTTGGGCTTAGCCAAAGAGGTCTTCACCGGTATGCAGGCGTTGTCTCCCGTCTTTTCTTCCCATTTCAGGGAATCGCACACGGCATCGGTATTGTAATCATAATAATTATCATCAGGCCGGGTAAATCTGACCTTAACCTTATCACCATCCGAGAATTTCGTTATAAGTTTCTTTGAGTTCTCAGGCTTAACTTTTTCGATCAGACCCTGCTCGAACTTAATCTCTTTGATCCTTGGATAGAGCTTTAATGTAGTCCCGCTCGGAACCATGGTCAGGTATCTGTACAGGACAAGGTAGTCGTCATAATACTTGTCCATGAAGCTCCTGACACTCAGGATATCAAACTGCTTATAGTAACTGGTCGGTACACCGGTATCTAATTCAACCGGCTGCCCGTCATTTTCGTACGTATTGCCTGCATACTTCATTTTCTGCAGCTTTACCTTATAGGTCTGCACCTCAGGGGTAACAGCTTTTGCTTTGACCTTCACTGTCACCGGAGCTGTCCTGGCTCCGTCCTGCCAGGCTATTTCCTTATCCTTAATGGCGTAGCTGTATTTGGCCCAGGCTTCGATCTTATATTCCTTGGTTTCAGTACCCTTTGGCGCATTAAGAACGATCCCCTGCCTGTCGTTATATAGCATGGGAATGGATTTTACCCCATCCGCTTCCATCGTATAGTAGATGGCATCATCCGGCTTTGAAGAAAGCTTCAGTACCTGGCTGCCCTCATAAGCATCTGACTTTACCGCATTTCCGTTTATCCTGCAGGATATGGTTCCCGTTTGATAATTATTCTGTTTCCAGTAGTATGCTTTATCCTCATTTGCATAATAATCATCATAGGCACGCAGCCAGGCAAGAGCGATCTCGGGCACATGACCCTGAAGGATCGCCTCTGAGTTCGTGGCAAAGGTTCCCAAAAGACGCATCTTTCCGCTGTGCTTTTTGTCATTGAAGTCCTGGCGGATGATCCTGAAGGCAATGCTCATAAGTGAAGGGAAATAGTTTTCGAGCTCGGCCATCTCTCTGGGATCTTTAATGGCATCCTGTATGGCCTTCTGTCCGTAGCTGTTGTCCTTAAGCATTTTCCAGAACATATCCAGATAGTCCTGCTGGCGTTCCTTGCTGTAATCCCAGCCCTTCTTTGAATTAATGAGTCTTTCATAGAGTAATGTGATCTGCTTTAAGGAAAGCTTGTTTCCGACGCCGCTAAAGGCCGCACCCAAAATTGCCTTTTCGGAAGGAGTCTTTGAAAGCATCATCTGCACAAGCCCTCTGAAGGTATCCTGAGCAGTCACCCCCTTTTCATACCAGTTTGCCTCACCTTTTTTGAGATTTTTATCCTTTCCGGCTCTGACTACAGTGGAGCTGTAGGAGCTTCTGGTGAGTTTTTCATTTTCTCCAACGCTGTTGTATTCCTGGACAGCCTTATAAAATTCGGGAAGCCAGCTTTCAAGGGTGGCTGTGCTTTTCTTTACCTGCTCAAACTTAACGGGAGAGGCTTCGGTGAATATGCCCTTTACGAAGGATTTCACTCCCTCAGACTTACCCGTGATGAGGTCGGTCTCCTTGAACCAGTCCACAAAATGAATCTGATCGTTAACCAGAGTCAGCTGCTTAAGCATTGAGGGTTTTTTAACAGCATAGGCGCTTCCGTTCGTCCACCAGGCATTATTGTCATAGAAGATGGTGCGCTTATAGCTGCCGTTATTCTGAGTGGCAGAGCCCACATAGGACTTTACCTCACCCGCATCATCCCCGGGAACATAGTGATCCACTCCATAGCGCTTAAAGCCCATTTCCTTGGGTGCGACCATGGGGGTTAAGTCCACCTGGTTGATGATGTTATGGATACAGTAATAGGCTTTGCGGTTCTTTGAAAGGCTGAGGTCACAATTGTCCGTTGCTCCCGAAGGAACAGCATAGCAGTAGCCGAAAACCTGATTGGGATTGTTCTTGTACTTATCGGAAAGCACACCGTAGGTATCAACCAAAGCCTTGGAGGTGAGGTTTGCGGTGGCGCTTCCTCTTGAAAAGCCTACCAGGAAGAACTTAACACGTCCCTGATTTAACTGTCCCTCAAGACCGCAGGTTGAAATGTAGCTGTTGATGGCGTTCATAACCTTGGTGCGGGCATCCCTGAAGCCCGAATGCTCGGCATTGTTCTCGCCCTTTGTGTTTTTCCCGTCAATGGTCATGTTGCTTGCCCATTCCTTTTCATAGCCGTAGCTTCTGATGGCAATGGGAACGAGAGTAT
>CACZNY010000073.1 GCA_902782655.1 uncultured Lachnospiraceae bacterium | reverse complement strand
TTACGGTGTGTTGCCTTATATTCTCATTATACCTTAAAGGGTTTGAATTGTCTCCATGTGGTAATTTTCAAAAGAACCGTTATGACAGATTCAACACTTGCCATAACGGTCCTTAAGATCAGCTAGTAATAGGCAGACTCGTATAGAGCGAATCACAAGCTTCTAGGCTTCTCATATTTCTTTCTCCACAAACTCAATAACTATCAATAGCGATGATCATCATAATGCCCATATGAGAAAAAGGGGTAATCATCGTAACCATCGGTTTTACGCCCTCCGATATGATAGTGTAAAGTAATTGTGGAGTTTTTGAAGAAAAAGAAATAGAGATCAGCTCCAAAGTAGTAAGATTGTAATAAGCAACAAAACAATCTGCGAAAGGAGTAATCTCTATGTCTGAAAGTATACTACGAATTGCAACTGATTTGGTGATGAAAATCTGCCAGAGAGCAGAAAGTGGTGAAATCCGCGATCTGGATATCATGGCGGAATCTGTTTTGAATGATTGCAGGGATGCTTCGATTCAGGTAATAGAGGAAATCATCCGTCATATGAATGAAGGATTTCGTGGCGATAAGCAAAACCGAAGATCCATGGGTCTCGTGATCAAGGAGAAAGATCGACCGCGAAGCCTTCTGACAGCACTTGGTCAGGTCAACTACAACAGAGACTACTTTTATGACAAGAACCTGGGTCAATATGCATATATTCTCGATCAAGCCTTGGGAGTAGAAAAGTATGAGAGGATCGGGGCTGCGATGGGTGCAGAGCTTGTTAGCCGAGCGACAGAAGTATCCTACGCTAAATCAGCTGAGATCGTCACAGGAGGGGCTGTCAGCAGACAGAGCGTTCGAAATCATATCCTGAAGATGCGGACACCGGAGATCGAGGCAAATGGGGAAAGGCGTATTGTTGAGGAGCTTCACATATTCGCAGATGAAGACCATGCTCATATGCAAAAGCCGGAAAAAAAGAAAGGCAAACAGAGCAGGATCATCCCCTTAGTTACCGTGACCGAAGGTGTCAAACAGGAATCCAAGAATCGAAACCGAACCATTGGTGCAACTCACTTATCCGACGAGGATTTTGATACGAAAAAGCTATGGAGAAGCGTGGAAGGATATTTGAGTAAACGGTATGAGCTTCATAGCCTGAAGAGGATCTATCTGCATGGAGATGGAGGTGTATGGATCAAAGGAGGCCTTGAAAATTTTCCGCAAACAGTCCGTGTAATGGATGGCTTCCACTTTCATAAAGAACTTCGTAAGGTCAGCCGCCTGTTACCACAAAGGAATGTCCGGATCGCATTGCTTAACGCGATAAGGTACGATGATAGAAGGCGAGCGGATGAATACCTGCAGGGTTTGTTGGAAGAAGAACTGTCGGACAAGGACGCTGAAAAGATCCGCAAATTTGCGGTCTATCTTCTTGGAAACTGGAAGGAAATACATTTGAGGATAATTGATGAGAACCTTCCAGGAAGCTGCACAGAGGGATTGGTCAGTCAGGTGCTTTCAAAACGCTTCAGCAGGGATCCGCTTGGATGGGGAGAAAAGGCACTGGGAAAACTGGTGATGGCAAGACTCTATCGTAAGAATGGTGGGCAGATAAAGAAGGATCACTTTCGAGAAAAGGATGATAGACAGGAAATGTACAGTGAATATGCAGATCGTGTGATCGATGAACATATCAAAGGAGCGGTAGATTTCAGCATATTTGAGCCAGAGATGCCAATATTCAATGGAGCATCTGGGACGCAGATCAACATACATGGAATTGGGATGATGAGAAACACATTGATCAACTAAAGGACGTCGGTTCTGCCAGAGGCTGGCTTCCGCAGGAACGCAGCTATCTGCGTGACGGCGCGAGCAAAGGAGCCGTGGTGAGTTCGTCCGGGGGTTCCGGCGAACGAACAGGCGAACTGCGAGAGAGGAACCTGCAGATACAAGTGACGAGGACTTAAGCCGTGGCAGAAACCGACGACCTTAGTAGAACTACTTAGGAGTTTGTCAATCAAAAACTCCACAACAAGTTGACACGACCCTGGATCTGAGCGTGCTTGAATGAGTGCTATGAATAGGGATACAATAACAGTTGTTGAAGAAAGGGATGAACAGGCTTTCTTTGAGGATAAGTAGGTAAGGATGCTTATGAAGCAAACTGAAAACAAAAGATGGCAACTTGATTTAAATGAATA
>CACZNY010000072.1 GCA_902782655.1 uncultured Lachnospiraceae bacterium | reverse complement strand
TGCCTTGCTGCCAGCTCCGCATCACTCTGCTTAAGCTGGCTGCTCTGGAATGACTTCACTGATGCCTGACCGCTTGCCACTGTTGCCTCGCCTGCTGCCCTCTGCGCATCGCTCTGTGCAAGCTGGCTGCTCTGAAAGCTTATCAGATTCTCCTTGTCAGTTGCGAGCCTCTCGCTGCGAACCTTCTGCGCAGCCGCTGCTGCCTCGAATTCTGATGTAGGTGAAGCAAAAGCGGGTACAACGGTAAAAGCTGTTACGGCAAGAGTAGTGATAACCGTTACAATCCTCTTATTCATGATAATCTCCCTTCAAAATATTGTATTTTTTTATAAAACGCCGTCATTATACTACTATATATCGATGATTGCAAGCTTTATGTTTACCTGCTTTCGGCGGGATCCACCCCTGACATCACGGCCCTCCCAAAACTTCACGCAGGACATTCAGCATATCATTCATATCTATGGGCTTTGCTATATGGCCATTCATTCCGGCCTCCTCCGCCTTTTTCACATCCTCCGCAAAAGCGTTTGCCGTCATGGCTATTATAGGGATCGCGGCAAGTCTCTCATTATCCAGCCTCCTTATAGTCTCTGCGGCCTCATACCCGTCCATTTCCGGCATCTGTATATCCATTAGCACTGCATCGTAATACCCCGGTTCAGCTGTAGACACCTTATCCACCGCCATCCGTCCATTCTCAGCAGTATCTACCTTAAAGCCGAAACCTGTAAGCTGCATCACGGCTATCTCCCTGTTTATGGGGATATCTTCTGCAAGAAGCACTCTCATGTTGCTGAAGTTTGCCAGATGTTCATGATGCTCCTTCTTTTCCGTCTGGGTCTCATCGTTTCCTGCTTCTTCCTTATCGTCCTGAAGCTCAAACTCCAGTCGGATAATAAACTCTGTTCCCTTACCCGACTCAGTCTTCAGATCTATCGATCCGCCCATAAGATCTACTATGCTTTTAGTAATGGACATTCCGAGTCCTGTGCCCTGTATACCGCTTACCGTGGAAGTATTCTCTCTTTCAAAAGCTTCAAAAACCTTCTCTGCAAATTCCTCCGACATACCGATACCACTGTCTATTACCCGTATCTCATATTTTCCCCTGCCATCCAGGGGTACTCCCTTTTCCTCTGCTACCACGTACACGCTGCCGCCTGCAGGCGTGAATTTGTAAGCATTGCTTATAAGATTAAGCAGTACCCTGTTCAAAAGAATCTTATCGCAGTAGACCCTGTTGTGGCGTATACCGCTGACATCTACATTGAACTCAATTTCCTTCTCGGACATCTGCGTGGCAAAAAGATCCTCTGCCTCCCCTATAGTCTTCTCCAGATCGACTTCCATCAGGTCTATCTGCATCTTACCGCTTTCTATCCTGCTCATTTCAAGTATGTCGTTTATGAGCGCCAGCAGATGATTACTGGAACCCTTGATCTTCGACATATACTCCTTCATCTCGTCAAACGTGACCCCTTCTCTCTCCGAAAGATTGATATAGCCTATTATGGCATTCATGGGGGTACGTATATCATGCGACATATTGGACAGAAAGACACTCTTCGCCTTGTTCCCCTCCTCCGCCTTTATCTTTTCAGTCTCCATCTGCTTCTCTCGTCTGGATATGGTGGAGTAAACACTGAACATTATCGCCAGACTGGCAACTATCAGCATCATCTGTATGATGCTGTTCCGGGTCAATACCCTTTCGGCGCGGGTCATCTGCTGGGCAAGAAAATCCTCTGCCTCTCTTATGTCCTCCGGACTCTGTCCGGTATCCTTCTCTTCGTAATAATCACTTATATTATTTACGACCTCCTTCGTCATATCATCGGTAGCCTGTCTTATCCACATCAAGGATGTAAAGAATATAAGAAACAGGAGGCCTATCCATACGACGGTGGATTTACCGAAGCGCTTTTCTTCATCCTTTGAAAAGACATATCTGAAGTAAAGGAAGCCCAAAATGCTCCAGCCTGCCAGGATAAGATAAGATTCCGTTGACATTGCTCCTGCGGACCATGACATAAAATAGAAGAAAAATATCACCGACATCACTATACCGACAATACCGGTAACGCGTATCATTCTGTTATTTTCCTTTTCAGCCTCCCAAAAAGCCGCAGCCGAGGTATAGGCATAGGCAATGGTAGCCCCGACCGTATTCACGTCTACTATCCAGCCTAT
>CACZNY010000071.1 GCA_902782655.1 uncultured Lachnospiraceae bacterium | reverse complement strand
TTTTACCCCGCCACCTAAAAGATATAACTACTCTATCATAACAATATCACAAGTCAATATTGTAATGCACGAAGATTACCGCTTTCGTTAGTTTGTGTGGGTAGCTAAAACGCTGAAACCCTTGTAAATATTGAAAAAGCATACATTTTACTTATATCGTCGCTATAGTTGACGCAATCCCAACGATTATCAGTATTGGTAAAATCACCCATATAAGCCCCACCATCGCCGCTCCGATAACTACCGGCCAGAAAATTAGTCCCAAAATACACTTCGTTAACCCCCATGTTGCCTTAAACAGTACCTTCATAAGCTTAAAGAACACCCAGATTGATAAAATACAGTAAATCGCCATTAACATCATCATTTCCTCCTCTCCCTTTAGCTCTTCTGCTGTAACGCATTACATGGTAACTATAGCGGAATAACCGTTTCTAATTTGCAGAACATGCGGCAATTAGGTCATTACGTATGACGGCTCAGTATTCCTGATGTACAATTTCATTGCTCCAAATTCAGTCCAGTGAAATCATTGACTCAATTATTGCATTCGTAAGAGTTTCCTGCTGCGAGGCCTTCAAGGCATTCGATGTACGTATAACCATAGTTCCAAGCACTTCATGAGAACCGGGAGCCAGGATGCTCACTCCGTCCAACGAGGCTAGATAGTCACACCGGTTTTGTGCATCATCCTCTGTTCTGTATGTTTCCACTGCACCTCCAGCATCTGTCCCCTCATCAATCAGGGGATCTCCGCTCAGTTCTTCGGTTCCTAGAAGAGCTGTACTAAAATATACCGTTGAAGTATAACCACCCGCCTTGTTAAGATGATCATTTGGATCATGCTCTTCCGTTACCGGAGCCATATTAGCTACATCAGACACCCTGCCCAGCCTGGTCATTACCCACTCTTCCGTTGGTGCCGTTATCTGCTTCTGAATAGCATAACTGTCTTCTAGCTCCTTACTATTTGAATTGAGCGTATCAATAAAATCAGAGTAATCCGGCACACTTAACGCATCTTTTTCGGTGTTCACCATGGAAATGTCGCTGACGTATTTATCAAGCGTTTCGTCCATCACAGACGTTGCTGATTCTATTTCTGCCCTTCCCGCCTTTTCCATGCCCGGATCCGTCTGAACAGAAGGAGCCAACTCTTTCAGTTCCGGTGTGGAAACCTTGTTATTTCTCGCATCCTTGATACTGTTGCTAAGAATAGTGATCTTTGCTCCTTCGTAGGGTGTATCACCGCAATCCACAAGAGCCTGAGCAGCAGCTATCGTTTCATCAAACTCATCGTTTGCGGCTATTACCTCCTTCGCCCTGTCATTATATTGACTGATTACTTCATTGTATTTCTGAATACCGTCATTACAGGCCTGGACCTGTATGATGTAGGCCTGATATGCATTCTCACGAGGGATTTTGACACCGAAGTACCACCCGCATACTCCTGCTGACAATACAAGAATAAGGGCAAAAACACCTGTCACGACCCGTTTCCTCTTTTCTGCAGGAGTCAAGGCCTTTTTTGCGGCTTCCTTGCGCTGTTTTTTTGCTTCAGCCTCAACCTCTTTCCTCTTCTTTTCTTCCTCTTTAACCCTTATCTTTTTCTCACGCTCACTCTCTATCTCTCCAAGCTTTGCTCTAATCTCTTCTATAGGGCATCCGCAGTTAGGGCACACATTTGCTTTATCGCTCATGTCCTTACCGCATTCTGTACATTTGATCATTGCCATATCAGTTCTCCTCCTCCAAATTATTTTTTTCAGTATCAGTATTCTCATCCGGCCGGATAACTTTGTATCCATAGGATTCAAGGCTTGCGATCACCTCAGGAGTTATATTTACCTTCAAATCTGCTTGTCCTCTGCCTTTCCGGGAAATAATTCTATGTAGATCGTCTACAGAAATGCTTATTACCTCTGAAAGCCTTCTTAGATTATCCCGATCCGGTATCCCTCCATCTGTCTCCCATTTGGCCACTGCCGATTTTGATACCCCGATCCGCTTAGCCAGCTCCTCCTGTGTCATCCCCATGTGTTTTCGCCTTATGGCTATAACCCTCCCCAGGCTGCCTGTCCTTTCCCGCATCTAATCCCCCCTTTCCTGAGATCAGTCACCTTTTTCTTACGCCGTGTAACCGATCCACCTGTTTCTATTGACATGATATCAGCCTTTAAAAAAAAATATCCCCACCAAAACGGTGGGGTTCTTACTCAAATTATGTCTTTCTTAAATCTCCGAGGACAGCTTACTCTGTCCGTGCTCTATTAATAGCTCATCAATATCACCAAGGTTGTATTTTCGATTATTTATTGCCACAATCAGGCATGCGTCACGCGGATCCTTTGCATACAACTCTGTCATCCCATATAGCTTAAGCGCCCTGTTGGTTTCATCCAGGCTGAAGTGTCCGGCAATGCACAGCTTAAGTATCAGATCCCTGTTCTTAGTCCCCTTTTCCATTCTGATGATCTTACTTCCATAGCTCTCCGAAACACCGGCAAAGGAATATACGTCCTTCATCCTGATATTCTTATCATCCAGCACATCCTTCATG
>CACZNY010000070.1 GCA_902782655.1 uncultured Lachnospiraceae bacterium | reverse complement strand
TCATTCGGCGACCATTCTGCGTAAACCTCCGGATACTTTACCAGATTCTCGGATATCTCCGTGCTCGGCGTGCCCGGGTATGCCGCCGAAACCTTGACCCCGGCTTCCCATGCGCCTCTCGCTATGGCTGCATTTCCGAGCATTATCTTCTTTTCAGACATTTTCTTCCTCCAGCTCCTTCTCTGTATATATTTCCGAGTCGTGGAATGCCACTGCGCATCCATCGATCTCCTTGCATCTGTATACGCCGGCATCGGCTCTCTTGTACAGCTCCTCGAAATCAGGCTTGGATTCTACTCCCATTATCGCCGCACCTGCGCTGACAGAGATCTTATATTCCCCGAGCTCCGGGATATCAAGCTCACGGATCTTTTTAAATACCCGCTCTACCGTGGATCTGCCGGACTCCTCATCATTTATCCCGAAGGCAAACACGGCATACTCATCTCCGCCCAGCCTGAAGACTATATCCCTCTCCCTGAACTCATTGCTGATGATCTCAGCTATGCTGCGTATCACCTTATCTCCTACATCATGCCCGTAGCTGTCGTTAGTATGCTTGAAGTCATCGATATCAAGGATACAGAACATGCCGGTACGGCCGTTGGCTATGGCGTCCTTGACCTTGCGTTCCCCGCTTCCCCTGTTCAGTATCCCCGTCATGATATCCGTTTCGGCCAGTATAGCAAGAGCCTCACGCTCTCTGGCGGATTCGACTATGTCATCCACATTCTTAAAGGCTGCCAGTATCCCGCTGTTGAGATTCACGGGGTTCAGCGGAAGATAGGTAAACTGATAGTAGTGTATCTCCCCGTTGTCGATCACCCGGTAGCTGGATACGTATTCCTCCAGCTCCTTCACCTTCGCGCACACTGTCTCAAAGCACATGGCCTTGAACATGGCAGCCTGATCCTCGGAATAGACACGGTCGGTCACATACTGCCTGCAGAGCACGTCATAGGGGTATTTCTTCTCTCCCGGCTTATCCATGCCCTTAGTGACATAGCCGTCGAGCTTCAGGATGACCACCTGGCCGGTATTGATATCTATCTTGAAGATATTGTAATAATCACGGCTTAAGGCAGCCACTATATCCAGCTGCTCCCTTAGATACAGCTTGTCCGCGATATGCTTGCGTATGGATTTGTCTATATCCCTGAAGGCAAGGATGAAGTACTCGGCTTCCTCAGGCTCTCCCGCCAGGGCAAAGGCCATCTGATGATAGGAGATATGACCGTCATCCCCCATCCTCATATAATCCACCGTATAAAGCGCCCCGTCCTTGATATTCTCAAGGACCACCTCAGACTTCACCTCACGCTGCACATTTTCAGACCTGTCCACCACATAGGTGTCAATGTACTCGGTAATGGCTCTGTCGTAATTATCTCTCCTGTTTCCGATATCTATGGCTCCCCTGCTGGTATTCTCTCCGGTACTCCTGTAAAGTCTCATGGTGAGATCCCTGCGATCCACCAGCCATATGGTATGGTATTCCTTGCCGAGTCCGGTAATGATACCCATGATAAGATCCAGCTTCTTATTGAGATCACCGATAAGCTCACGCTGGCTTTCCGGATAATCTGCCGGGTCAAGCAATTCATTTGCCTTAAAAATAAGATCTGACTGCATTTTCAGCACCCTCTTCTTTTCTGTTTTCACTCATCTGTTAATGACTCATTATCATCCGACTCAGACCGTGCGCAGCCGATACCGCGGCGCTAAGCCGCCCCTGCGTTTAACCGGCCAAAAAAGTCCGCTGACGGGATCCGGCCCCCCCAAAAAGGACCTGACCATTGATCCCGTCTTCTATAGCATAAATGCGGTGGCATGCTTAACCACCGCATCAAGCTGATCAAGTGCCGGCGATGGGACTTGAACCCATACGCCCTTGCGGGCAACAGATTTTGAGTCTGCCTCGTCTGCCAATTCCGACACGCCGGCCTGCTTTTATTATTTTGCCCAGAGATTGTTGTTTATCTTCTCCAGCTGCATCATTATCGTGCTCTTCTCTCCGAGCCCCTCGGAATAAGCCGTGGCTGCCCCTGATGCCGTAGCAAGATTCATAGCCTTCTGCATATCCCCGTTCTTCATATAGCCTGCAAGGAAGCCTGCGACCATGGAGTCTCCGGCTCCCACTGTATTTATCACCTTGCCCTCGGGCACGCCCATCCGTATCACCTTGCCCTCCTCAGGGATCAGCATCGAGCCTTCTCCTCCCATGGAGATCAGCACATTCCTCGCGCCCTGCTCCTGCAGCTTGCGGGCATACTTTTCGATATCCTTGTCATTCTTTATCTTTGCGTTGAAGAGGTTTCCCAGCTCTGCCTTATTGGGCTTGATGAGGAAGGGATTCATCTGCAGGGTATTCATGAGCAGCGGACCGTCAGCATCCACTACCACCTGTACATTCTTATCCGCCACCCTCCTGCATATCCTCTCATAGATCACATCATGCATATTGGGGGGTATGGAGCCTGACAGGACAAGGTAATCGCCCTCTGTCAGATTGTCCAGCTTCTTCATGAAGGCCTTGACATCATCATTCGAAAGCCTCGGTCCTGCGGAGTTTATATCAGTCTCCTCGCCGTTCCTGATCTTTACGTTTATCCTGGAGATGCCCTGGCGCAGGATGATAAAATCAGTCCTTATCCCCTTATGTGTGAGGCCGTGGACTATGGCAGCACCGGTAAAGCCTGCCACGAAGCCCATCGCTACCGTATCGATACCGAGATTGGTCAGCACGGTGGAGACATTTATACCCTTGCCTCCGTAATAAAACTCTTCCTTTGTGCTCCTGTTCATCTGTCCGTTGACTATGGGCTCTTCCAGATGTATCACATAGTCAAGTGCCGGATTAAATGTAACCGTATAGACCATCTTTATATGCCTCCAGGGTCTTTTGCCTTTTTCCCACGACTTCTCTGCTTATCAGGAAAGCGATAACCGCACACCATTATAGCAAAGTATATCAGCGCGGTCAAAGCTCGATACTTATCAAATGTCTGGCCAGGCCGGTGTCCTGTTACTGTTCACAGCCTTTCAGGCTGCGAACGTAACGGGTTTTGCCAATTAAATTGCCTTCGGCAATGGGGCAAAACCCCTGCCT
>CACZNY010000069.1 GCA_902782655.1 uncultured Lachnospiraceae bacterium | reverse complement strand
CAGGCGGTATTCAGAGTCAGATCACTGATAGCCTATGCCATACACAAATTCTTCCAGGAGAGGGATTTTGTATATGTGCATACTCCAATTATAACCGGTTCCGATGCCGAGGGTGCGGGAGAGATGTTTCAGGTGACGACCCTTCCTCTTAAAGATCTGCCTCTGACAGATAACGGGGAAGTGGACTTTGCACAGGACTTTTTTAATAAACCCACCAATCTCACGGTATCAGGTCAGCTGAATGGTGAGACCTTTGCCTGTGCATTTAAGAATATTTATACCTTCGGCCCTACATTCCGTGCTGAGAACTCCAATACAACGAGACATGCGGCGGAATTCTGGATGATTGAGCCGGAGATAGCATTTGCGGATCTGGAAGACGATATGGAGCTTGCCGAAGATATGATCAAATATATGATCAAATATGTGCTCGATAATGCTCCTGAAGAGATGGCTTTCTTTAATTCATTTGTGGATAAGGGCCTGATCGAGAGGCTTAAGCATGTGATGGAATCGGATTTTGGAAGGGTCAGCTATACCGAGGCTGTGGAGATACTTAAAAAACAGAATGACAGCTTCCAGTATAAGGTTGAATGGGGCTGTGACCTTCAGACAGAGCATGAAAGATATCTTACGGAGCAGGTATATAAGAGGCCGGTATTTGTAACTGATTATCCCAAGGATATAAAGGCTTTTTATATGAAACAGAATCCGGACGGAAAGACGGTAGCGGCCATGGACTGTCTGGTACCGGGTATAGGAGAGATAATCGGAGGCTCACAGCGTGAGGAAGACTATGACAAGCTTCTTACCCGCATGAGGGAGCTGAAGATGGATGAATCCCAGTACGATTTTTATCTTGATCTCAGAAAGTACGGCACTGTAAGGCATGCCGGATTCGGGCTGGGATTTGAGAGAGCGGTAATGTATCTTACGGGAATGGAAAACATCAGGGATGTTCTTCCTTTCCCCAGGACAGTAAACAACTGCGAGCTGTAAGCATTAAGGCGCATCTGGTTCCTTAAGACCGGATCTGGTCAGGTATCAGGCTGCGTTTTATAAAGGAGGACATTTGAACCGACAGTTTTTCAGAAAGCTATCTTTTATCACCTGTATTGCATTGCTGACAGTGGCTCTGGGTCAGCCGGTTCTTGCCGCCAAAAAGGATCAGCTTCAAAAGGATGCTGCCGCTAATCAGGAAAAACTGGATCAGGCAGAGGCAGAGGCAGATTCCATAGAGTCAGAAAAAGGATTAGCGGAGGAAGAGCTGGCAGCAGCTCAGGAGCAGTTGGTAAATCTCATCGCGTCTGTAGCCATACTTGAAGGTGACATCGAACGCAAGCAGCAGGAGATATCTCAGGCTGAGGCTGACTATGAAGCAGCTAAAAAAGAAGAAGAACGGCAGTATAATACAATGCGGGCACGGATCAAATATATGTATGAGAACGGCACTACAAGCTCGACAGAATACATTGATATCCTTTTTCATGCCCAAAGCCTTGCTGATGCACTAAATAAGGCGGCATATGCCGAAAAGCTGGCTGAATACGACAGGAATATGCTTAATAAATACATCGGTGCCAAGGAGGCTGTGGCTGAAAGGAAAACCGCTCTTGAGGATGACCTGTCCGAGTTGGAAGAGGTGCAGGCAGATCTGGAACAGAGCCGTGAGGATCTGGACGCCACGATAAAGGAGCAGCAGGAGACTATAGAGAATTTCAGTGCCAAGCTGGCAGCGGCCAGAAGTGAAGCAAAGGCTTATCAGAAGAAAATAGAAGAGGATAATGCCCAGATAGCAAGAATAGTAGCAGAGGAGAAGGAGGCCGCAAGAAGAAAGGCAGAAGAAGAGGCCCGGAAAAAGAAGGAGGCAGAGGAGGCCAGGAAAAAGGCCTCAAAGGAAAAGGAGACAGTAAAGGTAGAAGTCAGTACTGAAAATGAAGAGGAAAAGGAAGAAAAGCAGGAATCACGCAAAAGCTCCGAAAGCTCCGGAGGGGGAGGCGGTTCCTCCGGCGGAGGGAAGGGATCTGAAATAGCTTCCTATGCGCAGCAGTTCATCGGCAACCCTTATGTATCCGGTGGAACGAGTCTTACCGACGGATGCGACTGTTCGGGCTTCACTCAATCTGTATATAAACACTTCGGATACAGCCTGCCGAGAAGGTCTGATGATCAGGGACAATACGGAAAGGCTGTGGACGGTATGGAAAATGCCCAGCCAGGCGATATCTTCTACTATGTGGGACATGTAGGCATCTACATAGGCAACGGCTATATCGTTCATGCCTCCACACCGGCGTCCGGGATAAAGATAACAGCGGCAACCTACAGATCCATAGCGTCCATCAGAAGGATAGTATAATGTACAGTTTCAGATCCCGCATAAGGTTCAGTGAATGCGGTGCCGACGGCAGGCTTACACTGACTTCACTGCTTAATTATTTTCAGGACTGTTCGACTTTTCAGTCTGAGGATCTCGGTATAGGGATAAAGCCTCTGAGGGAAAGAGGAACTCTGTGGGTAGTGAATTCCTGGCAGATCGATATGATAAGACTTCCGGAGCTTGGAGAAGAGGTCGAGACAGGTACCATTCCCTATGAGATCAAAGGATTTTTCGGTAAGAGGAACTTTTTTATGAAAGATCAGGCGGGGGAGTACCTTGCCAAGGCTGATTCACTCTGGACATATATCTCTACCGAAACCGGATCGCCTGAGCGCATCCCCGGTGATATCCTGACAGGATACCGGCTGGAGCCGAGACTTGAAATGGAGTACCAGGGAAGGAAAATAGCCGTTCCCGGGAATGATGGGGAGAAATGTGAAAGGATACCTGTTACGGAGCATCTTCTGGATGCGAACCATCATGTAAACAACGGAAAATATGTAGAGGTTGCAGCAAGTCTCGTACCTGAGACTTCCGCGGCAAAAAGGATAAGGGTAGAATACCGGAAGCAGGCATTTCTCGGGGAAAGCTTTTTTCCCCGGATATTCAGAGCCAATGACAGGATAACAGTGACGCTCTCTGATGAGCAGAACAATCCGTATACAGTAGTCGAGTTCTCATTGTAAGGATTTAGCGGTATGATAGAAGCAGGCAGGATCGTTGAACTTGAAATCAAAAAAATGACGCCTCAGGGTGCGTATCTTTCGGACGGGGTAAGTGAGGTACTGCTGCCGTCTAAGCAGATCCCGGAGGGAGCAGCACCCGGTGATACACTTACGGTATTTATCTACAGGGATTCAAAGGACAGGTTGATATCAACTGTCAGGGAGCCGCTTGTAAAGCTGGGCGAGATAGCAAGGCTTAAGGTCAAGGAGATGACAAAAATAGGAGCTTTTCTGGATATGGGGCTTGAGCGGGATCTTCTGCTCCCCTTTCATGAGATGACAAGGCAGCCGGCAGCGGGAGATGAGGTACTTATTGCCATGTATCTTGATAAATCCGGCAGACTCTGTGCGACAGAAAAGCTGTATGAATACCTTGTAAGCGATTCACCTTATGCAAGGGATGATGAAGTGACCGGTACACTTTATGAGATAAGCCGGAATTTCGGAGCGTTTGTAGCTGTGGATGATATGTATTCGGCTCTGATTCCGGCAAGAGAGTTCGGAGGAGAAGCAAAAGCAGGAGACCGTGTGACCTGCCGCGTTACCGGAGTGAAGCCTGACGGAAGACTTAACCTCAGCATGAGAAAAAAGGCTTATCTTCAGATAGATGATGATGCTCAGGCTATATTTGATATGATAGAAAAGAATGGAAGGCTTGATTTTACCGACAAAGCAGAACCGACTGTCATAAAGGAGAAAACCGGACTTTCCAAGGCTGCATTTAAAAGAGCAATAGGACATCTCTTAAAGGAAAAGAAGATACTGATCAAGGAGGACGGAATATATGAAAGAGATCAGAACTGACAGGGCACCTGCGGCAATAGGTCCTTATTCACAGGCGATAGAAGCCGGAGATAAGATCTTTACATCCGGTGTGATACCTGTGGATCCGAAAACAGGGGAGATATCAGGAGCCGATGCTCCGGCACAGGCCAGACAGGCATTTGAGAATCTCAGAGCATTGCTGGAAGCTGCCGGATCCGACATAGGAAGGGTTGTGAAGACTACGGTTTTTATAAAAAATATGGACGATTTTGCGAAGATAAACGAGGTTTATTCTGAGTATTTTAGGACACCCTATCCTGCAAGGAGCTGTGTAGAAGTGGCCAGACTTCCCAAGGATGTGCTTATAGAAGTTGAGGCCATAGCGGAAAAACAGATTTGACTTTGTAGTGAAAATGTGGTTTAATCCCACCGAAACAAGGAAAAT
>CACZNY010000068.1 GCA_902782655.1 uncultured Lachnospiraceae bacterium | reverse complement strand
GTGCATACTGCCATAATCCCGATACCTGGGATCCCACGGGCGGCACACCTACGGAAGCTTCGGAGCTGATAGAGCAGTTTGAAAGAAATAAGGGCTTTTATGAAGGCGGCGGCATTACGGTAACGGGTGGTGAGCCTCTGATGCAGGTGGATTTCCTGCTGGAGCTTTTTACCCTGGCAAAGGAAAAGGGGATCCACACCTGTATCGATACTTCGGGCATAATGTATCATCCCGGAGATACCGAATATAACAAAACCCTGGATAAGCTGATGGAAAAGACGGATCTGGTGATGCTGGATATCAAGCATATCGATCCCGAAAAACATAAATGGCTTACTTCGCAGCCTAATGACGGTATACTGGCTTTTGCAAAGTATCTGGATGAGAAACATGTGGATGTCTGGATACGTCATGTGGTAGTACCCGGTATCACGGATGATGATAAATATCTCTTTGATCTGGGATACTTTATCGGTGGACTGGGTAATCTGAAGGCACTGGATGTTCTGCCCTATCATACAATGGGAATTCCCAAGTATGAGAAGCTGGGACTGGAGTACCGCCTTAAGGATGTGCCGGCCATGACCCAGGCTGAAGCTATAGAAAAGAAGAAAGTTATTTTGGACGGCGTGCGTAAGCGACGCGCTGAGCTGAACCCGGAGTAGTTTCTTCAGGCTAACAATGATTTTATATCACTAACAACGTGCCCTGTGATAATATATGGGCGATGTAAACAGACTGCTTTATAATCAGGTAGTTGCAAATAAGAACAGGAGGTAAAGAAAAATGGCTTTTGTGATCAATGACAGTTGCGTATCCTGTGGTACCTGTGCAGGCGGATGCCCTGTAGGTGCTATCAATGAGGGAGACGGCAAGTATGAGATAGATCCCGATACCTGCATCAGCTGCGGTTCATGCGCAGGTGTATGTCCTGTAGGGGCTATTTCCGAGGAATAAGATAATTCCATTGGGCTCTCTCCGCTTGCGGGGAGAGCTTTTTTTGTGCCCAAAACGCGAAATGCGTAAGCCTGAGGGCTCCCGAAGCGTCGCAAATGCCCGAAAAATGGGCAATCTTGGAATATAGAAAGTGTAAAACATAAGGTTCCATTGTTAGTTTTTAACAAAAATTCAATAAAATGTTGACGATTTGAGAGAAAAGGGTTATATTATATCGAGTAATCAAAGGGCGCGACATACCATATCACAGCGCATATGAGGTTTAAAGGGAGGAAGGATCAAGACTATGACTTATGAAGAGATCGTGAGCTATGTTAGCAAAAAGGCCACCAAGCTTAAAGCAAAGGGTGAGGCAGCTGTTCAGGTTGATATCACCGGCGAAGGCGAAGGCGCATTCTATGTAGCAGTAAAGGAAGGCAAGATCGAAGTTGCTCCCTATGAGTATTTCGATCATGATGCAAAGGTTATCGCAGACGGAAACGATTTCATTGCTTATCTTGACGGAAAGGCAGATGCAAACGTTCTTGAGATCCAGGGTGATGCAGATAAGGCAGCTATCATCAAGGAACTTGTAAGCAAGCCCGCTGCAAAGGCAGCAGCAAAGCCTGCAGAAAAATCTGTTGAGAAGAAAGCAGCTCCTGCAAAGGCAGCAGCAAAGCCTGCAGAAAAGAAGGCAGCTCCCGCAAAGGCAGCAGCTAAACCTGCAGAAAAAACTGTTGAAAAGAAGGCAGAGCCCGCAAAGGCAGCAGAGCCCGTAAAGGCAGCTGAGAAGAAGGCAGAGCCTGCAAAAGCAGCAGCTAAGCCCGTTGAGAAGAAGGAAGCAGCAAAGAAACCCGCTGCAAAGAAGACAGCTACCAAGAAGAAATAATCGGTTTCGATTTAAATCCGATTGCTTATATAATAGCTGATCCGACCTGGAGATTATAAATTATAAAAGCTGTATCGAAAGATACAGCTTTTTTGTGCTTAAATAATTTTGAGAAAGAAGATCAGCCTTCAGCTTCCAGCTTGTTTACTGCCTCCAGGATATCATCCACATCAAAGCCGTGGACCATGGCAGCTTCTTCCAGAGTCTCACCCATGGATGCGGGACAGGAGAAGCAATACATACCGGCCTGCATGAGAACGGGAGCCAGATTGGGATTGAGCATCATGGCATCGGTAACCAGCATATCCTTGGTTATAACGACTTTCTCGTCTCCGGTATTTTCAGCTGTCTCTTTTTTGGGTTCTTCCTTGTTTCCCTCTTTTTTTCCGAAACCGAACATATCAGTAATTCCTTTCATTATCATATTTCCCGACGGATTCACATTCTAACATAAAGGCTTATTTTACGCAAGATTGACAAGGTTTTTCCGTGGGCATATAATATTATGGATTGTATCTATAAGAGGGAGGTATAAAAATATGGAAGGTTTTGACGATAACAACATGCCGGTTACACCCGGTAATACTGACACACCGAATGGAACAGATATGCAGAATACCGGAGATGTTTCGGGGAGCACAAATATCCCTGATGCAGCTGCCGGACAGGGAAGTGTTTCTGAGACATTTCCGGCAATGGGAGCTGCCCAGGGAACGGATAGTTTCTCCGGTGCTTCAGCTTCACAGGATTTTTCGCAGCAGGGAGGTGTGTTTAATTCCGGGTCATCGGATTATATGTCGCCTGTTTTCATGCAGACTCCTCCGACAGATCCCGGATCCGGTAAGAAAAAGAAGAAAATCTGGCCTTTGATAGTGGCACTGGTGGCTGTTGTTCTGGTGGGTGGCGGCGTCATCTTATTCCTTATGAAGGATGTGATCGCAAACAGTATCGCCAAATCCAGCAAATCACCCGAAGAGTACCTGCAGTATGTCGTAGAGAATCAGGATTGGGACAAGGGCATCAAGGGTTATGAAGCTGCTTATAAGCAGATGGCCGATATGGATCAGATGAAGGTAGAGGGCGAAATGCGCTTTCAGATGTCCGAGGATATGATGGAAGCTTTTGAGGACTCTATCAGTGACTATATCAATAAGAGTAATTCCTATTACAGCTATTACTGGGATGATGATGACAAAGGTAATACCGATATCCGTCTGGATGCATGGCAGGATATAGCTCTTAAATTTGAAGGCCAGCGCGGGGAAGACGGTGCATCCGCAATGCAGGCTATCCAGCTTAAGGATAAGGATTATCTCCTTACTATTGAGGAAATGTATGATGCTTCCAAATCGACGGCTTATATCCGCGTGCCTCAGATAAATGAGGATTATGCGGCTGTCAAGCTTTCCAACTTCCTTAAGGATGATGAGCTTGATCTGATAAACGGCATGTTTGCAGGCAATTCAAATGTTTATAATGCAATGCCTTCACCTAAAACGGTTTCATCCATGAAGGAACGCTATATGGCTGCGATCCTCGAGC
>CACZNY010000067.1 GCA_902782655.1 uncultured Lachnospiraceae bacterium | reverse complement strand
TTTTTTATTGAGTTTTTTGTATGCAATCCGGCTTCGGGCGGAGAAAAGCCTGTTTTCGGCCAGCTGCCTGAGAATAAACGCAAAGGGATCAGGCCCTCTTATGTCATGGTAAAATGCGGCGCCTGGGGGGAGAATGCCCTTCAGCTGCACAGATTCTTTGGCTGGGATGAGGCAGAGGTCAGTATGGGAGTGCCTTTCAGCATAAAGGCTGATGACTGCTCCTTAAATGAAAGGCTGACCTACGGCAGAGTCAAGGTCACAGCAGATGAGGCGAAGGAGCATCCCGAGTATATGTGTGATGCCGGTGAGATAAGCTGGAAGATAAGGATAAGAAAGAGGGTTGCTTACAATGTAGGCTATGGAGCCGGAAGACTTTTCAGATCATTGCAGGCATTTGAGATGTTCTGGCATGCCGAGGGTATGAAATGCGATTTTAAGGGTGTGATCATCCTTAACGGAGAGAGGTACCGGATATCACCAAAGAACTGCTACGGATATGCGGACAAGAACTGGGGAAAGGATTTTACTTCACCCTGGGTATGGCTGTCATCCAATAATCTGAAGAGCAGGATCACAGGGAAAAGGCTTAAAAACAGTGTGTTTGATATCGGGGGAGGCTGTCCGAAGGTGGGGCCTGTGGCTTTAAGGAGAAAGCTATTGTCGGCCTTCTGGTATGAGGGCAGACCGTTTGAATTTAATTTTTCAAAATTCTGGACCCTGCCCCGGACCAGGTTTGACTGCCGTGAGACTGAGGAGCAGATAATATGGCATGTGGATCAGTCTGATTTATTTGACAGGATGGTAACTGATATACGATGCGACAAGAAGGATATGCTCCTGATAAACTATGAAGCACCCAACGGGAAAAAGCTGCATAAAAGGCTTTGGAACGGAGGGAACGGAAGAGGCGAAGTAAGGCTGTACCACAGAGGGAAGCTGGTCGATGATCTGATATGCAAAAACGTGGGATGTGAATATGGGGAATATGATACTACAGATCAGCTATATCGTAATCGGGCGTGACGTAGATCGTATAACCGGGGAAGCGGGCTGAGGACGCTTCCCTTATCTTTTCGCAGACCTGCTGCTTGTCGGGAGCGTCAAAGTCCAGTACCAGATCAAATCTTATCGTGTGGTCGGTCTTATTCAGATAGAAGCCATGGAGCTGGAGCACATACTTTTCTGAAAGAGCCATTTCCGTGAGCTCTTTCCTGATCGCTACAGCCTCCTCATCCTTTGTATTCATGGAATAGATGGAAAGACCTGTCATTGCTATGCCGTAGCTGGAGTAGACCTTCTCGGTGATCCTTCGCATGAGACGGTCGATCTCATCAGCGGTCATTGTATCCGGTATCTCAATGTGCGCAGAGCCTACAAGGGTGTCCGGACCGTAATTGTGCACTACCAGATCATATACACCGTATACCTCCGGGAATTCACAGATACAGCTTCTAATATTCTTTGCGGTTTCAGGGTCTATGCGCTCGCCAAGGATCTCGCTTAGAGTGTCGCGGAGTATCTCATAGCCGGTTTTTATTATGACCAGGGCAATGATCACACCGAGATAGGCCTCAATGCTGATATGCGTCAGTATGAAGAATATGGCGGCTGCAAGTGTCGACAGGGAAAGGATGGCATCACTTATGGCATCCTTGCCTGAGGCTATAAGAGAATCCGATTTTACCTTTTCGCCTGTTTTGCCCACGTATCTGCCGAGTGCTATCTTTACGAGAATGGCGGAGGAAATAATAATAATAGATGAAACGGAATAATCCGGTGTTACGGGATCAAGGATCTTTTTTACCGAGCCTATAAGGGCAGCGATGCCTGCATACAGTATGATACCTGCGATAACGACAGCGCTGATATATTCTATCCTTCCATGTCCCAATGGGTGCTTGCGATCCGGCTCTTTGGACGCGAGCTTAGTGCCTATGATGGTAATCAGGGAGGACAGCACGTCGCTGAAATTGTTCAGGGCATCCAATGCTATGGCTATTGAATTGGACATTAGCCCGACCATGGCTTTGAAGGCTGCGAGCAATATGTTTGCAGCAATTCCTATGATGCTTGTACGTATTATGATCTTTTGTCTGTTCTCTGAATCACTCATGGATTTGATTATACCAAAGTTTTCATAGTAAGCGAAATATGAAATTTTCATTTGCAATGCAGTCTCAGATGGATATGCCCGATTTTTGTAAGGAAGTATGCCGCTTTCGGCGGCCGGAATCCGACGCAGCTGTCAAAAAAACAGATATGCGGGTTGT
>CACZNY010000066.1 GCA_902782655.1 uncultured Lachnospiraceae bacterium | reverse complement strand
CGGAAGAATACTACAGGAAACGTCCCTGCCCTGAGATAATAGGAGACGCTGCCGAAATACTTGAGCAGTTCATAAAGGAAGAAGCGGTCAGATAAAGACAAAAGAACCGTCCCTTGTCTTGCGAAGACTGCGGTTTTGGGTTATTGTTAAACAGTGACTTTTGTTTGGCTGTCTTAGATGGATTCGGCAGCGATCACAGTATGAGCGGGCAAAGGCCGTAGGATGAATATAGATACGATCGGAAATTCGGTGATGCTTTTAATGGCCATCATCGGTATACTGGTAAGCCTTTTTCATTATATAGAGAATCCCAGACGGGGATGGCTGTATCTGACTGGCTTTTTTCTTTCCCATTTCCTGAGTGATTATTATTGGGGAATCTATACCCTTGTCCTTCATAAGGATCCCGAGGTATCGGCTCTTATGGCTTATTTCGGATGGAATCTGGGATATGTCCTGCTGATACTTCTGATCATAAAGATGAGGCCGGCGGGGGCGGAGAGATATTTCAATCCTCTGATGCTCATTCCCGTACCGCTTAATATATTCCAGTTTATCCTGTATTTACCCTTTGGCGGGCTCGCGAATAATATCTGGCAGGGAACTCTTATGACAGTTATAGCTGTTCTCTGTCTTCAGGGGATCCTGTATCATATCAAAAAAAGAAAAGAGGGTATCCCTTTTCCCCATATAAATCTGATGGTGCTGTGCTTTGCAGTCACAGAGTACGGCATGTGGACCTCGTCCTGCTTTGACTGGCCTGACGCTTTGAGGGATCCCTATTACTACTTTGCTTTCGCCAATTGTTTTGTAGATCTTTTGATGATCTGGGCTGTCGGAAAGGATTATGCTGCAGAGGGGGTCATGAAGCGCGAAAAAACAGCAGGGGAATTGAAATTCCAGGCACTGCTGCAGATCCTTGCTGTCTGTATTTTTATCGGCGGCTGCACGGCAGGCTACTATATCGCTTCGTGGATGAAGAATTCCGTGCCTGCAGATATGGAAGAAGGATATGACATAATAGCGGTGACCCTGTTTATCATCTCCATTGTGCTGGTTATCCTTATCCTTGCGGTCCTTTTTGTTATAGCCTTCCGTTACAGGAATATGGAGCAGAAGGGATGGGAGAGGGCAGAGAATAAAGGCAGCAGATACAGCTTCGTGGTGACCATTATCATAACACTTGTTCTGATGATCTTTTCCGTTGCCTTTACCTCCAGGCTTTTCTATAAGGTTTCGGTCAACGGGATACTCGAGTCCGGAGAGGATACCTCCGCGCTTGTCGCAACTGAGCTTACAAATTATCTGACAGGCGCATCCTCCGCCATGCAGGTCACCGCCGATACCATAAATCTCATGCTGCAAAGAGGAGAATCCCAGGACAGGCTCAGAACCTTCCTTACGGATCAGACGGTAAACCAGGCCAAACAGTTTGATGAGAATTTCACCGGAATATACGGTTATCTGCGGGGAGAGTACATGGACGGATCAGGCTGGGTCCCTCCGGAAGGGTATGTGTCCCAGAGCAGGGACTGGTATAAGCTTGCCGTAGAGGGCGGTGGTGATGTGATAATGGTGCCTCCCTATATAGATGCCCATACGCATAAGGCAGTCATTACGATCTGCAAGCTCATATCGGATGTGGAGGATCAGGCTTCCTATGACGGGCGGAATGTCGTGGCACTGGATGTGATCACCAACTATATTCAGTACATCACCGAGAACGCTGATGTCAACGGCAAGGGGTATGGATTCGTAATAGATCAGAACGGAATGATAGTAGCGCATCGTGATCCTGAGCTGGTAGGTGAAAACGTATCTGAATTACTGGGTGTCACTGTATTTGACAGGATAAGGAAGAGCGGCGGAGGAAAGATCGATGCTGTGGTGCATGATGAGGATTATATTCTTTTCGTAAGCCCCATTATGAATAACTGGAATGTGGTGATAGCAGTAAGCGACGCAGAGCTCTTTGAAGAGGCAAACACCCAGCTTGCCGTGAGCATCCTGGTTTCATTCATCATCTTCTCGCTTATTTCCATCTTTTATTATCTGGGCTACAAAAATGAACAGGCCTACTACAGGAAGATGGAAGAGATGCGGGTGGAGAAGCAGCACCAGGATTACGAGGCAAGGGTGCTGAAGCTTGAGAAGAAATCCGCGGATGAGGCAAATAAGGCAAAGAGCCGTTTCCTTGCGGATATGTCCCATGAGATAAGGACCCCGATAAATGCCATACTTGGAATGAATGAGATGATACTGAGGGAGGCCGAGGGGGACAGCATAAGGGAATATGCCCGTAATATAAGCACCTCTGGCAGGAATCTCCTGCAGCTCATAAACAGCATCCTGGATTTCTCAAAGATAGAGGACGGGAAGATGGAGATAGTGCCTGTGAGGTACGGCGTCGCAGGCTTCATCACCTATCTCGTAAACTCCGTGTCGGAAAGGGCAAAGGCCAAAGGGCTTGAGATTTCGGTGGATGTGGATCCTTCCATCCCCTCAGAGCTTTACGGAGACGATACAAGGCTCGGACAGGTGGTCATGAACCTTCTTACCAATGCGGTCAAATACACCCCCGAGGGCTCGGTGCTGCTGTCGATAAAGGAGAGGAGGAGGGAGGACGGCAATATCCTTCTTTACATGGAGGTGAAGGACACCGGCATGGGAATAAGGGAAGAGGATATGGAACGCCTTTTTGAATCCTTTGAAAGACTGGATCTTGTGAAAAACCGCAGCGTTGAGGGTACGGGGCTTGGCATGTCCATCTCTACAAAGCTCCTGAAGCTGATGGACAGTGAGCTTAAGGTGGAGAGCGTGTATGGCAGGGGCTCGGTCTTTTATTTTGAGGTATGGCAGAGGATAGAAAATGAGGAGCCCATCGGTGAGTACAGGACAGGGGCTCTGGCCGACGAAGGAGAAGCTTCGGAAGCAGGCATACTGCATGCTCCGGATGCCCATATCCTTATCGTTGACGATACAAGGATGAACCTTATAGTGGCAGTAAGCCTCCTGAAGAGGACCAAGATAAGGATAGACACGGCCTCCAGCGGAGAGGAAGCCATAGCCCTTGCGGGAAAGACCGCCTATGACGTGATCTTCATGGATCAGAGGATGCCCGGGATGGACGGCACCGAAGCACTTGCTGCCATAAGGGCTTTGGAGAACGGTCTGAATAAGGGCACTCCCGTCATCTGCCTGACTGCGGACGCCATAAGGGGAGCCAGGGAAAGATACATGGCCGAGGGCTTTACGGATTATCTGACCAAGCCCGTGAACGGCGCTGCGCTGGAGAGGATCCTGCTGGAATACCTTCCCGGGGACAAGACAGGGAGGGCCGTCGGTGATGAAGCTGGAACAGCTGAAGCTGATGAGATAACGGGCGATACGGTATTTGCAGCGCTTGAGGCTGCGGGAATAGATACGGATAAAGGCATGGTCTTCTGTCAGGGCGATGAGGAGCTGTATAAGGAGATTCTGATCGAATATGCCAGGGATCATGCAGAGCGGAGCGGCAGGCTTAAGGAATGCTATGCCTCAGAGGACTGGAAGGAATATCATATCTATGCGCATTCGCTTAAGAGCTCCTCGAAGACAATAGGTGCAATGAGGCTTTCATCTCTTGCGGAAGGGCTTGAAAAGGCCTCCCAGGCTCAGAATGCGGAAGCGGTAAGGCATGACCACGCCGAAGCCATGGAGCTGTACGAAAAGACAGCATCCGTTATCAAAGAAAGGCTCATGCAGGATGCTGAAGAAGGCTTAGCAGCTGAGCTTATCCATTTTGATCCGGTAGAAGAGGATCAGGTCTGATCGGCTTTTTCTCCGTTCTGCTCCTCTGCGAAATTCCTTATGCCCTGTCCGAGCATCGCCTCGTGAGCCATGGATATTTCCCTTACCTCATCGGCTGATTCCGTAAAGACTATGGCGATCTGCGGATCAAACTGTGTCCCCGCGCCTTCCTTTATTATCTCCATTGCTTTTTCAAAGGTGAAGGGCTCCTTATAGCTCCTTCTTGAAACAAGGGCGTCGAAAACATCGGCCACAGCCATTATCCGCGCCGAGAGCGGTATGTCCTCGCCGGCCTTGCCGCTGGGATAGCCCTTGCCGTCCCATCTTTCGTGATGGTAGGTGGCGAGATTCTTTGCCTCCTTCAGATAGCCGCTGTCCGATACCAAAGCCATGGCGCTTGATATGACCTTGCTTCCGGCCGTGGTGTGAGCCTTCATCTTTTCAAATTCCTCATCGGTAAGCCGCCCGGGCTTATTAAGTATCACATCGGAAACCATGATCTTGCCTACATCATGCAGGGGAGCGGAGTTTACCACGTCCTTCATGAATTCATCCGTGAGCTGATCCGCATAGATTCCCTTTTCCTTCATCTTCAGGGTGATCAGGCGGACATAGGCCGCGGTCTTTCTCACGTGATCGCCCGTATTCTTATCCCTGCTCTCCACCATGTCGGCAAGGACATAGATGAGCCCGTTCTGCATATGGGCAAGCTCCTCGCCCTTATTCTGGACCTCCTCCAGATATCCTACGGTATCCGCTATGGTCTTTGACAGGGAATCATAGAGATTCTCTATCTCGTCTCCGGTGTAGATATCGAGATGCCTGAGCCTGTCCACGCTTATCTCTCTCGCTTCCTCAGAGTCGTAGGCAAATTTCCTCGCAGATATTGTCATGGCCGCTATGGGGTATATCAGATGATAATCCACGAGCCAGATGCATAAGGACAGGATGAAGATATAGAAGCCCACGAAGAGTGAAAAGATCTTTGTCATATAATTAAGGGCGGAAAGATGTATGTCCTCCACCTTTATGTCGGCGGCCGCATAGCAGACGCATCTTCCGGT
>CACZNY010000065.1 GCA_902782655.1 uncultured Lachnospiraceae bacterium | reverse complement strand
ATCGGTACTGCTTCTGATCACAGTGTATCTTTCACGCTATGTTACGGAACCGGCAAGGAAGGCTCTTGAGAGGGAGAAGCAGTTTGTGACCGATGCAAGCCATGAACTGAAAACACCCTTGGGCGCCATCAGCGCAAATGCTCAGGCGCTGGAAATGAATGAAGGAAATATTGCTTATATCAATAATATCATTTCTGAAACCTCAAGAATGAACAGGCTCATTGAAAGGCTGCTGACTCTTTCAAGGATAGAGGAGGAAGTCGTCCCTAAAAGGGAGCTCTTTTCTCTTTCCGAGGTATTGGAGGAGGAGATCCTGACATATGAGAGCGTTGCCTTTGATAAAAAGAGAAGAATGGAATATGAGATACAGGAATCAGTCAAAATCAGGGGCGATGCAGACGAGATCAGGCAGCTTATAGTCATACTGCTTGATAACGCGATAAAAAATGCCGGTGAAGGCGGGAAGATAGAAATAACCCTGTCTCAACATAATAATGAGGTGCTCTTATCTGTACGGAATAACGGCGAATTGATAAAAAGCAATGACATGGAGCACATCTTCGAAAGATTCTATACCGGTGATCTGTCACGTCACGGAGATTCATTTGGTCTGGGACTTTCCATAGCCAAGGCCATCGTGGACAATCACGGTGGTACTATCGACGCATCCAGTAATATAGAAGAAGGAACAGTTTTCGTTATCCGCTTCAAGGATCATTAATAATTTCAATGTTCTTTTAAGCTCAGATTATTATACTTCCCCGGTCAGTATCTTAAGACAGGAGGAAGAATAAATAATGATCGGGATTTCTCAAAAGGGAAGATTTTTCAAACCATGTGAAATAAGGGCATACCGTTATCCCGGGCTCTCATGGCTGTTGTTGCTTATGATCATCAGCTTATCAGGCTGCGGTAACAGTGAAGAGGCAGAAGAGACAGTGAAGATCGATGTGGAAACTGCTTATCCGACGATTCAGACGATATCGCTTTCAGGTGATTTCATCGGTACTATAGAAGCGAATGACAAGGTTTCAGTCACACCACGGATAAGCGGAGTCGTCACGGAAAAATATGTCAAGGCCGGTGACCATGTTAAGGCAGGGGACATTCTGTTTACCATGGATGACAGTGAGTACCAGATTGAAAAAAAGAACGCAGAGGCCAATATCCGGTCTGCCGAGGCAGCACTAGCGGCGCAAAAGGCCAGAAATCAGGAAACAAAGGCGGCAGCCGCCGAATCAGCCGCAACTCTCAATACCAAATCCCTGGAGCTTAATAATTCCGTAAGATCAAACGAACGTGAGGAATATGCTGCCGCTGTCAGGAAAGATGGTTACATCAGGGACGGCTGCCTTTACGACTCGGAGGGCAGAAGGTTAAGAGATGATCGTGATGATGCAAAAAAGAGGGAGAAAAAGGCCGAGGAGTTTTCGGATCATCTGAATTCCATTATGGACAGATACAAAAAAATAGAAAAATCGGATGATCCAAAGGCGACGGCAAAAAAGTACGGAGTAAAGGACTCCGACATCCAGGAAGCGACAGATGCTGAAACCATAGCATCCATATATCTTAAGACAAAGACAAAATATGATTCATCAGAACAGCTTCAAACGGCCATAGAAGCATCAAAGGAGGCGGAGAGAACTGCCGAAAGCGACATAAGAGAGCTTGACGGTTCTTATTCAGCTAATATGATCTCCAGGATAGAGGCAGAGATAAACGCACGGGTTGAAAACGGAAATATAGCAAATGCTCAGGATGCAAAGCTTCTGGCAGAAAAGCTCAGGGCAGACTATGAACTGTTTACGAAAAACACTATCATAGCCGATGTACAGGCAAAGGTGGCCGAGGGCGACGCAGCTGTCGTTTCCTCTGATGTCCAGCTTGCCACAGCCCGGACCGAGCTTGAGAGTGCAAATCTGAAAATAGATCACACCGTCGTGAAATCGCCTATAAACGGTATTATCCAGGAAACAAATGTCGAGAAGTATTCCATGGCATCAGATCAGTCACCCGCATATGTGATCTATGGCCAGGAAGGAAAGAAGGTGACATTTTACGTTGCGGAGGATGTTCGGGATAACCTTGCCAATGGACAGAGGGTATCTGTGGAAAAGAACGGACAGCAGTATGATGCCGAGATAATAACGATAGGAAGCATACCTGATGATCAGAAAAAGCTGTATAAGGTAAGCGCGCTTTTGGGAAAGGAAACACAGGAGCTGTTTGACGCGGGAATAAGCGTAAAGCTCAGAACCTCCATAAAGAAAGAGAAAAATGCAGTCACGATACCTGTGGGTGCGGTTTATTACAGTGAAGGAAAACCGTATGTGTTTATAGCCAGCAATGGAAAAGCCGTAAAGAAGGATATCGTTACGGGAATATATAACCAGTCTGATATACAGGTGATATCGGGAATATCAGCTGAAGATCAGGTCATCATAAGCTGGACCTCGCAGCTTAAGGATCAGTCTGAGCTTAATATCAAAAATAAGCCTATGAGAGTTGTGAAGACAGAAAACATCGAAGAAGAAGTCAAGCCGGAAATCAAAGAGGAAAAAGAAGACGAAGCGGTAAGTGATCCGGAGGACAGTGCTTACGACGACACCTCAGTAACAAAGATCGAGACAACAGACAAAGTAAATATACGGAAGGGACCGGGAACTGATCAGGAAAAGCTTGAGACTGTAAATGCCGGAACACAATATGGGAAGCTCGGGGAAGAAGACGGCTGGACAAAGATCAGCTACAACGATGGCGAAGCGTTTATCAACTCGGATTATGTGAAGGAGTGTGATGATGAATAAACTTATAAAAACGGTTCTTAACAGATCTGTCGGCGTTATAGTCTGTGTCATGGCCCTGATGATATTCGGTCTGAGCTCCATGACAGGGATGTCATTGGAGCTTTATCCTCAGACCAGCTATCCGATGCTGTTTGTGACTACGATGTATCCACAGGCCGGCCCGGAGGAGGTAGAGCAGCTTATCACGCAGAAAATAGAAGAAGCATGCGGTACCTTGCCGGGACTCAAGGAAATGTCATCTACCTCGACTGAGGGTGTATCAAGTGTGACCTTTCAGTACGTTTACGGTACCGATCTCGGTGCCGCCAGAACCCAGCTGGTGGATGCCATCGAAAATGCCAAGCTGGAATTTCCGGAGGGGGTACCGTCTCCGAATATCATATCAATGAACAACAATTCAGATGCATCAATATCCCTTTCCGTTGTATCTGAAAAGGATATAGATGTGAGAGCTATCGTGAAACAGCAGATAGTGCCCGAGCTGAAGAAAATAAGTGACGCAGCCTCGATAAAGTGGTTTGGAGGTATTGACAGATATATCTCTATAGAGCTTTACCCCGATATAATCGCCCAATACGGACTGACTGCATCCTCGGTCGCTGACACCATAGCCGCTGCAAACTTTGAGCGGGCTGTTGGTCAGGTTTCATACGGAGATCAGACTCTGAATGTAAACACAAAAATAAAGTATGCTGACATCAATGCAATCAGGAATATACCTATCTCTCTTGGCAGCGGGGATACCATTCATGTATATGATGTCGCCAAGGTCGACTATGCCAATATGGCACCCTTCAACTACAGCCGCTTTAACGGGAAGGATGATATTTCCATAGAGATCACCAAGAAACAAAAAGCCAATGTAATAGCTCTGTCCAATGAGGTAAAGTCCGTAATAGAGAAACAGAAGGAGAAAAATCCGGATCTTGATATACAGGTTGTCTTTGATTCGAGCGAATCCATAAAAAACTCAATAAAATCAATAGCGCAGACGCTTATTCTCGGAATCGGTCTGTCAATGCTTGTCCTTTTCATTTTTTTCGGAGACCTGAAGGCAAGCCTTATAGTAGGCAGCTCCATGCCGATCTCCCTGCTGGCGACTTTTATCCTTATGAATAAAATGGGCTTCACATTGAACCTCATAACCATGAGTGCACTGGTCATCGGAATCGGTATGATGGTTGATAATTCCATTGTTGTGATCGAGATGTGCTTCAGAAAAAAAGATGATGGTTTTGATTTTAAGGAGGCTGCATACGAAGGCACGATTCTGGTTGCAGGATCGGTATTTGCATCAACGATGACTTCGGTAGTTGTATATCTGCCGCTGACCGGACTTAAGGGGATGTCCGGTCAGATGTACAGTCCTTTGGGCTATACGATAGTATTTGCTCTTATGGCTTCATTGGTTTCCTCTGTTACGCTTGTACCCCTTTGCTTCTCGAAATATAAACCGGTAGAAAAGAAAGAGCTTCCCGTAAATAGAATTCTGGAAAAGATTTCGGAGTGGTACGGAAGAAGGATACCAAAGGTGCTCCACCGGCGCATACTTGTTTCAGTGATCGCCTTTATTCTTATCGGGATAACGGGACTGATGGCAAAGAATCTGAGGATGGAGCTGATGGAGGCGGCAGATGAAAAGCAGGTGTCCTTAACCCTGACCTTTAAGCCGGGGTTAAGCCTTGAAGGCATGAATGAAATATCAAAACACGTGGAGGAATTTGTTGCCGCGGACAATGAGGTGGATAACTACAGCGCTATGGTTTCGAAGGAGGAGGGCAACGCTACAATAAATGCATATATAAAAAAGAAAAGCAAATCCACGACCGCCCAGATCATAGACCGATGGAATAAGGAGCTGAGCCATTATGATGACCGATGTGACATTAAAGCCAGCCTTGCGGATCCGGAAGGAATGGGGGATATGGGAAGTGATACTGTCACGGAGATAGCCTTGAAAAGCAGCAACCTTGACGATCTGAAGGCTGTATCAAAAAAGGTTGAGGCTGTTGTGGCAGCTACTCCCGGAGTACTGAACATACAAAACACTCTTCTTGCGGGGGGATATAAGGCCGAGGTTGTCATAGATCCGGAGCTTGCCTACAGCAGGGGCTTCACGGCTGATCAGATAAGTGAGCTTCTCAGTGACCAGATATCCGGAAAAAAAGCCATGAACGTAACCGTTGATGACATGAAATTTGAGGCGAGGGTAGAGCTTCCGGAGAATATGAGGAACAGTATCAATGCATTGGAAACTCTCAGCTTCAGAACAGAGGATGGAACATATGTACCCTTCAGTGAGGTGGCTCATATCGAATATAAAGACATGCCCCAGTCTATAACGAGGACTAACGGGCAATATGAAGGAAGTATTAAGGCGACATTGCCGGCAGACAGAGCATATGAAATGGGGCAGGAGATCCAAAGTGCCGTCAGGGAGATGACACTGCCGGAAAACGTATCTCTGGGTGAAAGCCAGGCTGAACAAAGCATGGAAGAAGAGTTTTCGGGAATAGGAAAGGCCATCTTTGCTGCTGTATTCCTTGTCTTTATGGTAATGGCGATACAGTTTGAATCCATGCGGTATTCATTGCTTGTAATGTTCTGTATTCCCTTCAGCCTTATCGGAGCCATCCTGCTTTTGTTTATCACAAACAGCAAGATAAACGTTACTTCACTGATGGGTTTCCTGATGCTGGCCGGTATTGTTGTCAATAACGGGATCCTTATCGTGGATACGACTAATGCCAACAGGGAAAGCATGCCGGCCGAGGAAGCACTGATATCAGCCGGGAAATCAAGACTGCGTCCATGTCTTATGACAACGCTGACTACTATAATGTCCATGGTGCCGATGTGTATCCCGCATGGCGGGAGCGAGGACTCAATGAAGGGGATGGCGCTTGTAATAATAGGCGGATTGACAGCTTCTACCATACTGACATTTTTCCTTCTGCCGACCTTCTATATGATAGTACATAAAAGAGATGTATGCAGTTAATAACGGAAATGGCATTATTTCATTATTGTTTTAAGAAGACTTCTTTACACTGATATTAATATAACAGGGAAAGGATGGATCCTTTTTTATTGTTTGTTTTCATTAGGAAATAAGCCATAGAAATCACCCTTATTTATTTTAGCGCTATAGCACTATTTAAGCAGGAGCGAAATTAAACTTTTGTCAAGTGTTTTTAGCATTAAAAAACCAGCAACTATGCTGACTTGATGAAGATGAGGTTTAGATGAACCTCTAAAGAATTATAGTGCTGAATCCTAAAGACGGGAGGTGATTCTTTCATGATTTCCATTTTAATTCAGCTTTTTTTGATCAGCTGCACCGGAAGCCTGCCTGTTGACGTATGGAACATCTCCAAAAGCTGCGTTGCAGCATAACCTTAAATATGAATGTACATCCATTTGAGATTACTATATACTAAATAGGGATATGGTTTTTCTTATGACAATTTTACGGGTCATGGAAAGGGGCAGCAGATGATTTTTGGTAATAAAAAAGAGACTGAAGCAGTAAATAACAGGATCAGCGAGCTTGAAGCAAAACTTGGTGAAAAGAGCAGAGAGGCGCAGTTGTACTACAGGATGCTCGAGTCGATAAATGCCTCGACACATCTTGCTATATGGATCGCATATTT
>CACZNY010000064.1 GCA_902782655.1 uncultured Lachnospiraceae bacterium | reverse complement strand
TATGTACCGGCTCATCCGGCCGTGCTTATGGGACACCATTTTTCTTCCATAGCCGGTGCGGGTCCTATCAACGGACCTATACAGGCTGCGGTATTCGGATGGCTGCCCGTTTTCCTGTGGTGCGTCATAGGCGGTATCTTTTTTGGCGGACTCCAGGACTTCGGTTCACTTTTCGCTTCCATTAGACATGACGGTAAGTCTGTGGGAGAGATAATCAATGATTCCATGGGTGAAAGAGCAAAGAAGCTTTTCACTGTGTTTGCACTGCTCGTACTTGTGCTTGTCGTTGCATCGTTCGTCAATGTCGTTGCCGGCACGTTCTTTACAGCTGATGATGCAGGGCAGTTCGGCTTCGTGGGTGGTCCCACGAACAATCAGACAACAGCTATCATTTCCGTGCTTTTCATCCTGCTGGCGGTTTGCTATGGTTTACTGACAAACAGAGGAGGCATGAAGACAGGCCCTGCCACGATCATAGGTATCATCGGTATAGTGGTCATCACTGTGATCGGACTTAATGTAGGATTTGCCATGGGAAGGACAGCGTGGATCGTATTCATCGGCGTATATATCGCCATTGCTTCGCTCATTCCCGTGTGGATCATGCTGCAGCCCCGTGATTATCTGTCTTCTTTCCTGCTTTACGCAATGATGGCGATCGCAGTGTTCGGTATCCTGTTTTCGGCTTTTGCCGGAACGGCGACTTTCCAGCTTCCTGCGTTCACGGGATTTAATAATGAAAAGCTGGGCTTCATGTTCCCCGCTCTTTTCATCACAGTGGCCTGCGGCGCCTGCTCAGGCTTCCATTCACTGATATCCACCGGTACTTCTTCCAAGCAGATCTCCAATGAGGCACATGCAAAGCCTATAGGCTATGGCTCGATGCTTATTGAGTCGGCTCTGGGTATCATTTCCCTGATATCTGTGGGTATGGTATTTTCAAAGTATACAAACGGTGATTTCGGATCTCCCTCGGCTGCTTTCGGTGCCGGTATCGCTACGATGTTCGGACCCGAGGGATCTACACAGTACAATGTTATCGCAGCGCTCCTTACGCTGGCGGTTTCCGTATTCGCTCTTACATCCCTTGATTCTGCTACAAGGCTTTCAAGGTTCATGTTCTCAGAGCTTTTCCTGAAGGAAGGAGAAGCTTCATATAAGGACGCTGACGGAGTAAGGAAGTTCCTTGCGCATCCTCTTACAGGCACTCTCCTCATGGTCATCATCGGCTGCGTGCTCGGAGGACTTTCACTTTCACAGATCTGGGGACTTTTCGGAGCGGCAAACCAGCTGCTCGCAGGTATAGCCCTTCTTGCTGTATGCTGCTGGCTGGGAGAGGTCGGAAAGAATAACAGGATGTTCTATGTGCCTATGTGTTTCATGCTCGTGGCTACGGTAACATCGCTTTGCATGACTATATTTAAGAAATTTGGAATGATCGGCGCAGGCGAGGCTGCCTGGGGCGACTGGTTCCAGCTTATATTTGCAATAGCGATGGTGGTGCTTGCCATCATCCTCGTGTTTGAGGCTATAGCTGCATTCAAGAAGCAGGCAGAGCATAAGGCAAAGAAGGCCTGAGCTGAAAACAATCTGATGAGATTTTTAGGGGCTGCCGGATACCGGCAGCCCTTTTGACTATATATTTGTACTTGTGATATCCTTAGGAACTGAAGCGAAATGACATTGACATCCGGTTTGTCTGTATTTTCATATGCTGCGTCATCGGTCATAGATGTGCGCAGATTGATCGTGAAAGGAGATTTTTTCTAATGGAAGAAACGGCTAATGTAAAGATAACCAAGGACATGCTGATAGGTGATATTCTCAGGGCGTATCCTCAATCAATGTATGCTCTGATGGAGTGCGGCATGGGATGCATAGGCTGTCCTGCTTCACAGGCTGAGTCAGTGGCTGATGCGGCTATGGTTCATGGTCTTGACGGGGATGATATAGTGAAGTATCTGAATGAGTACATCGAAGCATCGCAGAAGGAAGAAAGGACAGGAGCGGAGGGCTGAGTGGACGATCTGTATGTAGAATGTCTGGTGGCAAGGAAGCCGAAGCCGTATGAGACGCTTTTAAGAGGAGGCGCCTGGGGGCTTGCGGCTTTATTTCTTGCGGCAGGTTTTTTTGTAAGCTTTCTGTTCCTTATAGGATCCGTGATAATGCTTATAGTCTGCTTTTTATGTCTGCCGAGGCTTTCCGTGGAGTATGAGTATCTTTATGTATCAAAATCTCTTGAGATAGACACTATCTTTTCGAAGGAAAAAAGGAAGAAGACTGCGGAATATGATCTGGAACAGATGGAGATCTTTGCCGAAGAGGGTGCCTTTCAGCTGGATGAGTATAAAAATGTGCAGGCTGCTGATAAGGACTACACATCAGGTGAGGAGGGCATAAGAGCCTGGGTGCTTGTGGTACGCAACGGAAATGGTACAGACAGGGTCAGACTTGAGCCCAATGAGGAAATGATAAAGGCTGTGAGGTCAGTTTTTCCGCGGAAAGTGTTTAATGCATGAGAGGCGATGAATTGAAATAATTCTGGTGTATTCTTTTATTCTGTGGTATAGTATTGAACAATTATAGGCGAAACAGGAAATGATACCAACGGAAAGGCTGTAGGGCTCACAGTATACGGAGGGTGCGAATATGAGCAGAATTATCGGTGACGGCATCACATTTGATGATGTGCTGCTGGTTCCATCTTTTTCAGAAGTCATACCCAATCAGGTAGATATCTCTACCAATCTCACTAAGAGCATAAAACTGAATATACCGCTTATGAGCGCCGGCATGGACACGGTAACGGAAAACCGTATGGCCATAGCGATGGCAAGACAGGGCGGTATCGGCATAATTCATAAGAATATGTCGATAGAGGCTCAGGCAGATGAGGTGGATAAGGTAAAGAGATCCGAGAATGGGGTTATAACCGATCCATTTTCATTATCTCCGGATCATACTCTTGAGGACGCAGACAATCTTATGGGCAAGTTCAGGATATCGGGAGTCCCGGTCACAGAGGGAAGGAAGCTTGTCGGTATCATCACAAACAGAGATCTGAAATTCGAAACTGATTTCACACAGAAAATAAGAGACCGTATGACGAAAGACAACCTGGTCACGGCTAAGGAAGGCATCACTTTAGAAGAGGCAAGAAGGATACTTGCCGATGCAAGGAAGGAGAAGCTTCCCATAGTAGATGATGAAGGGAATCTGAAGGGGCTTATCACGATAAAGGACATAGAAAAGCAGATAAAATATCCTAATTCGGCCAAAGATGAAAAAGGAAGGCTTTTGTGCGGAGCGGGCGTAGGAATAACTGCGAATGTTCTGGAACGGGTGGAGGCGCTTGTCAAGGCAAAGGTTGACTGTATAGTCCTTGATTCCGCTCACGGACATTCGGCTAATGTTATAAAATGCGTCAGAATGATAAAGGATGCATATCCGGAGCTGCAGGTCATAGCGGGAAATGTGGCTACAGGCGAGGGTACCGAAGATCTTATAAAAGCGGGAGCGGATGCAGTAAAGGTCGGCATAGGACCGGGATCGATCTGTACGACCCGAGTAGTGGCTGGAATCGGAGTGCCGCAGATCTCAGCGATCATGGACTGCTATGAGGCAGCGAAGAAGTATGGCATACCGATAATAGCTGACGGAGGCATCAAGTATTCAGGGGATATTACCAAGGCAATAGCGGCGGGGGGCTCGGTCACGATGATGGGCTCGATGTTTGCAGGCTGTGATGAAGCTCCGGGAGAGTTCGAGCTCTTCCAGGGACGCAAATACAAGGTTTACAGGGGCATGGGAAGTCTTTCGGCCATGGAAAACGGCAGCAAGGACAGATATTTCCAGGAGGGAGCGAAGAAGCTTGTGCCTGAGGGAGTCGAAGGACGGGTGGCTTATAAGGGCTCTGTCGAGGATACCGTTTTCCAGCTTATCGGAGGCTTAAGATCCGGTATGGGATACTGCGGAGCCGAGAATATTGCGAAGCTGCAGGAAACAGGCAGATTTGTGAAGATATCCAGCGCTTCCTTAAAGGAGAGCCATCCTCACGACATTCATATAACTAAAGAAGCGCCGAACTACGCGGTGGATGATAACTGAGCGATGCTGCGGTACGTAAGCACAGAATTCCTGAAGGCTGTAAGATCCAGGTATTTCCTGAAGATCATAATAGCTATAGCAGCGGTTTCCGTGCTTGCAAATCTTACCATGATCGCTTTCAGGGATTATGTATATGGAACCAATGACGGGACTTACGGCTATAATCTTATCATGTTTGCCGGGGGCTTTTTCTGGATCCCTTATTATACGACCATATTTATCGCCGATATGGTGTTTGGAGAAAGCTATCCGGATCCGTTTATCAAGGACAGGATCACGAAAAAACTGAGAAGACCGCATATTTACCTCGGAAAGCTTTTTGCTGCATGGCTTTGTCTTATAGTGATAGTGGTGTCAGCTTTTATTCTCTTCATAGGGATCTCTACGGTTTTCCAGTTTTCCACGGGATCTTTTTCATGGATCATAGTCAAGGATTTTGCGGTAAACATCCTCTGCGCCACACCGCTTTTTGCGGCAGGCTGCTCAATGGGGATGATGTGTCTTTTCATATGTGAAAGGAAGCTCAGGGCTTTTATTCTTTTCTGGATGCTTACTGTCGTAGCAGCGAGGGTCATTATGGTGCTGGGGGCGGAGCCTTTGAGCATAGGCGTATTCAAGTTTATGAAGGACAGGATGCTACTTACACCTCAGTTTACCACGCTGCAGTTCTTTGCATCGAGAAACGTGCCGCAGATACTGGTTTCCAGTGCGGTTTACATAATTATTTCAACGCTTATAGGCGGGTATACATTTTGCAGAAAGAGGATAGATAATCTGCCGGCCGATGCGGTAAGGCATGACAGAGGATAGGGAACGGATGATACTTGGGAGAAACAGTCAGTGCTGGTGTGGCAGCGGCCTGAAGTATAAAAACTGTCACGAAAGCTTTGACGAGAAAATAAAGGATTTTAAGAGGCGCGGTTATAAGGTGCCGGAGCATGATCTGATAAAGACTCCGGAGCAGATAGCAGGGTGCAAGGCTGCCGCCAAAATTAATATGGCCTGTCTTGATTATGTAGGCGCCCATATAGGAGAGGGGGTCACTACTCAGGATATAGATGACTGGGTATCGCGCATAACCCGTGAGATGGGCGGCATATCGGCTACCCTTGGATATGAGGGCTTCCCGAAAAGCGTATGTACATCGATCAATTCGCAGGTCTGTCACGGTATACCTTCAGAGGAGGATGTGCTTGAGGAAGGGGACATCGTGAATGTGGACTGTACCACCATACTTAACGGGTATTACGCTGACAGCTCAAGGATGTTTATGATAGGAGATGTAGCACCAGAAGCGAGGGAGCTGGTGGAGGATGTGCATGAGGCCGTAAATATAGGGCTTGCCGCCGTGAAGCCTTGGAAGACCCTGGGGGATATGGGATATGCAGTGAATGAATTCTGTAAATCAAAGGGATATTCCGTGGTGAGGGAGATCGGCGGACATGGAGTCGGGCTTGATTTCCATGAGGAGCCATGGGTAAGCTATGTTACCGAGCCCAATACAGAGATGCTGATGGTTCCGGGGCTCATGTTCACTATCGAGCCCATGGTCAATATGGGAGCGGCGGACATATTTATTGATGCGGAAAATGACTGGACAGTATATACGGATGATGACAGCCTGTCGGCACAGTGGGAAGTGCAGATAGTGGTGACTGAGTCCGGATATGAGCTGATAAGCTGGTAAAGCAGCAGGGTAAAAGCTGCAGGAGGAAATATGGAAATACCGAAGAGTTACAGATCTGCGCTTGATGTCAGACAGACGCAGATAGCCATAAAAGAGGTAAAGGACTATTTTGAGAGAGCGCTTGCGAAACACCTTAATCTTACCAGGGTATCGGCGCCCTTATTCGTGACACCGGAGTCCGGACTTAATGATAACCTGAACGGTGTAGAAAGACCGGTAAGCTTCGATGTGAAGGAGACCGGAGCTATGGTAGAGATAGTGCAGTCCCTGGCAAAGTGGAAGAGGATGGCGCTAGGAAAGTACGGCTTTGCGCCCGGAGAGGGGCTTTATACCGATATGACCGCTATACGGAGGGATGAGGATACGGATAATCTTCATTCAATATATGTGGATCAGTGGGACTGGGAGAAGGTGATAGAGAAGAAGGACCGTACCTTTGAGACACTTAAAGCGAATGCCGATGCCGTATATGAGGCCATGAAGGAAACAGAGGCCTATATTGCAGGCAAATATGATTATATTAAGGATCAGCTGCCGGAAAGGATGACATATATTACGACCCAGGAGCTTGAGGATATGTATCCGGAGCTTGATCCCAAGGGAAGGGAGAGGGAGGCCGTGAAAAAACACGGTGCCGTCTTCCTGTCTCAGATCGGAGATAAGCTGAAGTCAGGGGAAAGGCATGACGGCAGAGCGCCTGACTACGATGACTGGACACTGAACGGTGATATCATCGTTTATTATCCGGTGCTGGATATTTCCTTTGAGGTCTCTTCCATGGGAGTCAGAGTCGATGAGAATGCACTGCTGAGGCAGTTAGAGGCAGCGGGATGCGAGGAAAGGAAGAAATTTGCCTTTCAGAAAGCACTGCTTGAGGGCAAGCTGCCCTATACCATAGGGGGCGGCATAGGTCAGTCGAGGATCTGTATGTATTTCCTCCGCAAGGCTCATATCGGAGAGGTGCAGTCATCGGTCTGGCCCGACAGCATGCTTGCCGAAGCTGAAAGCATGGATTTGAAGCTGCTTTAGGAGATGGGGATATAATGGCAGGAAAAAGACAAAAATCCTCCGCGGCAAAATGGGTCGTGATAGTAGTGGTGCTTACTGTCATCATGCTGCTGCTCGTAGCATATCTGCTGCTCTCGGGAAAAGGCAATGCAAATCCCGTGACTCAGGGGATACAGAGGGAAGTCACCAGGAAGGCCGTGGATAAGGTGGTCTCTGAGCAGAGCGGCGGAAGCGTAAACCTGAGTGATATCGAGTCTCAGATGAGCGAGGATGATGCGGAGACCTTCAATGAAATAGTGGATAAGTATTCTGAAGCGGGACTTGTCTCTGAGGCTTTAAGCGTTTATTCCTCTAACGGAGGTGATCTCGGAGCCACTGCCGATGAGCTTCGTGACAAGGTGGATGAAGAGGATATAGAGACTCTGAAGGAGCTATATTCCAAGTATGCGCAGTGATCTCTGCGGATAAGATTTTTTGACTTGGCGGATGGAATGAAAACGGTTAGTATTTCCGTCAGAAATCTGGTAGAATTCATCCTCCGGAGCGGGGATATAGATGAGAGGCGGGGGCAGGGCGGAAGTGTCGATGCAATGCTGGAGGGCGCAAGGATACACAGAGCCATCCAGGCTGCCGCAGGCTCTGATTATTCCGCTGAGGTATCTGTCAGAGAAGAACTACCGCTTTCGGATGAGCTGTCGCTTGTAATAGAGGGCAGGGCGGACGGTATTATAAATAACAAAGGCTATATTACGATAGACGAGATCAAGGGCATGTACCTTGATGTGCTGAAGCTGTCGGAGCCTTTTGAGATACATCTTGCGCAGGCTAAGTGCTATGCCTGCATCTGGGCTCGTCAACACGGGCTTTCCGATATTTCTGTAAGGATGACCTATGTGGGCATCGAGGACAGACAGATCAAGCTTTTCAATTTTGATTATACAAAAGATGAGCTGGAGGAGTGGTTTAACGCCCTCCTGGATGCTTACAGACCCTGGGCTGAGCATATCGCGGGCTGGATGGAGATCAGGGGGGAATCCATAAAGGCCCTGGAATTTCCTTATGTGTACCGGAAGGGGCAAAAGGAGCTGGCGGCAGATGTGTATAAGAGCATCTACCATAAGAAAAAGCTTTTCCTTGAAGCGCCTACGGGGACGGGAAAGACACTGGCGGTGCTGTATCCATCGATAAAAGCGGTAGGGGAGGGGCTGGCATCCTATATATTTTATCTTACTGCGAAAAACATAGGAGCCAAAGCCTGCAAGGATGCGCTTGAGCTCATGAGGGAGAAGGGAGGCCTGAGGCTTAAGTCTGTACATATAATGGGCAAGGACAGAGCCTGCCTTAATTCCGTGACTCATTGCAATCCTGATGAATGCGCTTTCGCAAGGGGGCATTTCGACAGGGTCAACCAGGCCTTATATGAACTGCTGACCACCAGGGATGCATTCACGAGGGAGGAGATAGAGAGCATCTCGGTGCGGCATGAAGTCTGCCCGTATGCGCTGGCCAGGGATCTTTCGGAATTCTCTGACTGTATCACCTGTGATTATAACTATGTTTTTGATGCGTCTGTCGCACTGCGTCATTTTTTCGGGGAAGGAAAGAAAACCGGCGGTTATTTATTCCTTGTGGATGAGGCACATAATCTGGTGGAGCGCGCCAGAGATATGTACAGCGCGGATATGAGTCTCAGACAGCTGGGACATGTAAAAACACTGATACGGGGAATAGACAGGAAACTGACTTCATATCTGAATGCCCTTGCGGGACAGCTGGAGCTGCTTGAAGAGGAACATGAGCTGTCCGGAAGAAAATGCATAGTGCGAGAGGGAGCCGGAGATATAGGCGACGGGGCGTCGAGACTGGCGGGAAGGTTTCTGGAGCTTATGCAGGAGAAACGTAGCAGGGAGACAGATGACATGCGTTATGATGACCAGGTGGGCGGGCAGATGGTGCTCACGGACGGCCTTCCTGCGCCGGCAGAAAAAGCTGACGTTATAAATCGGGAGGGGAATAATAACAAGCGTAAGGCTGACAGGTTCAGTGATGAGGTAATAGAGTTTTATTTTGAACTGCTGCATTTTATCGATGTATATGACAGGCTTGATAAGCGTTACAGGATATATACGGAAATAACCGACAGCGGGGATATGAGGCTAAAGCTTTTATGTGTAGATCCGTCCCATAATCTGGCGGAATACCTGGCCTATGGCAGGTCGGCTGTTTTCTTTTCTGCGACGCTTCTGCCGGTAACTTATTACATGGATCTGCTGGCAGGCTCCCGGGATGATTATACGGTATATGCATCATCGATATTTGATCCTTCAAGGCTGGGTGTATTTATCGATACGGCAGTCACGTCAAGATACGCCAGACGCGGCGCTGAGGAGTACAGAAGGATAGCGGAACATATCAGGGGGATAACAGGCTGCAGACGCGGGAACTATATGATCTTCCTGCCCTCATATTCATTTCTTGAGAATGTATTTAAGGAATACAGCGAAATGATCGTGGCTGGGGAAGAAGAGACATGGCCTGACAGCGCCGTATGCATCTGTCAGAGAGAAAAGATGTCTGATAAGGACAGGGAGGAGTTCCTTGGAGAGTTCGGTAAGGAGAGAGGCGGAGTCATTGGCTTCTGCGTTATGGGAGGGCTCTTCAGTGAGGGGATAGATCTGACGGGGGAAAAGCTTATCGGCGCCATCATAGTAGGGACGGGCCTTCCGCAGATAAGTAATGAAAAAGATATATTGAAGAAGTATTTTGACGATAACGGTCGTGATGGATTTGATTATGCCATGAAGATACCCGGGATGAATAAGGTGCTTCAGGCGGCGGGAAGAGTCATCCGTACAGAAAACGATACAGGAGTTATTGCTCTGCTGGATGAGAGATTTGATAAGCCGGATCACAGACGGATGTATCCGCGGGAATGGAAGAGGATCATAAAAATAACAGAGGGAGAGTATAATCCGGTCGAGGATTTCTGGAAAGCTCATAAGGATTGAAAATCATACGGTATATAAAAACATGATATTTATTGAGACTGACATACAAAAAAATACAGACGATATCCACGCTCTGACAAGGGCATTCTTTCCGGGGGAGGAGGTAAGGATAACAGAGTGCGATATAAGCTCTGAAGATATGTCTCATCCTGTTATAAAACCCGAAAACAGTGGAAAAGGTGGAAAACTTGTTTATAAATCGGACCAGGGTGCTATGTTTGAGATCGTGGTTCCTTCGGAAGAGAAGGATGAGCTGAAGCGAACTGTCTATACAGCGTTATCAAATCGGACCGGCAGGACGCTTCCCTGGGGAGCGCTTACCGGAATCCGTCCCACCAGACTGATCCGCCGAAGGATGGAATCGGGGATGACGGATAGTGAGATAGTGGCTGATATGAAAAACAGCTACTTTACCTCGGAGGAGAAATCACTTCTGTCGATTGAGATAGCAAAAAAAGAAAAGGAACTCATCGGCCGGCTTGCTGAGGACAGACGTGCGAATAACCCTTGTAACAATACGGGCGATACCAATGAAGAAGATTTTTTTATAAATGACGGGAGTTATAGTCTGTACGTGGATATCCCGTTCTGCCCTACCAGATGTCTGTACTGTTCATTTACCAGTAATGCAGTGGGTAAGGACAGGACTATGGTGCTTGATTACCTTGATGCCTTGGAAGAGGAGATAAAGGAATGCGGCGATCTTGTAAAGGGCAGGGTGCCGGATACGGTCTATGTGGGAGGAGGAACCCCGACAGCTCTGCTTCCAAAGGAGCTTGAGCGATTGCTTGCTGCTCTGCAGGAGGGATTTAATACTGACAGAGCATATGAACTGACTGTGGAAGCCGGGAGGCCTGATTCCATAACGGATGATAAGCTGGATATCATGAAGAGTCATGGGGTAACAAGGATATCGGTTAATCCTCAGACAATGAATCAAAAAACACTCGATATCATAGGGCGCAGACATACGGTGGAGCAGGTAAAGGAGGCGTTTTATCTCGCAAGGGAGCGCGGCTTTGATAATATAAATATGGATATGATACTGGGGCTTCCCGGAGAAGAGGTTTCAGATGTCAGACATACGGTGGATGAATTATGTAAACTGGATCCCGATTCGCTTACCGTGCATTCTCTTGCCGTAAAGAGGGCAGCTGCCATGCGGGATTGGATACGAAATGCCGAAGGGAGGGGTGCGGCTGCAGATGCTTCCGGGGTGGAGGCCATGATGTCCATAGCGGACAGGGGCGCAAGGAGTCTCGGGATGAGTCCTTATTATCTTTACAGACAGAAGAATATATCAGGGAATCTTGAAAATACCGGCTATGCCAAGGAGGAAAGGCACTGCCTTTACAATGTACTTATTAATGAAGAAATTCAGGATATTCTGGCCCTTGGAGCCGGAGCCATAAGCAAGCGTGTCGGCATTCAGGGGAGCGTGAAAAGGAGTGCGAATTATAAGGAGGTCCATGATTATATCAAAGGCATTGGCAGAATAATGGAGAAGAAGCGGGAGTTGTGGTATACTAAATAAGCTATGGAAGAATTATCTGAAGGCAAGGTGATACTCACCAAGGAAGAATATCTGCAGCTGCTCGCAAGTAATGAACGGATGCAGGATGCCGAGAGGAGGGCAAATGCGGCTAATAAGGCCAAATCTGACTTCCTGTCTTCCATGTCGCATGAAATACGGACTCCCATGAATACTGTGCTTGGCATGAACGAGCTCATCCGCATGACGCTGGGAGATGCTGAGATGTCCATAGGTGAGAAGATCGCCAGGGTCGTGGGATATACGGACGGGATACAGCATTCGGGCGAAATGCTGCTGTATGTCATCAATGACATTCTCGATATCTCCAAGATAGAATCCGGCAAGTTTGAGATAAGGCCGGCACCATATCATATGGAGAAGCTGATGGAGGATATAATACCTCTTTTCAGGATAAATGCGGAGGGAAAGAATCTTTTCTTTTCTGCGGAAATAGACGATGAACTGCCGGGATTCGTAGAAGGCGATGAGGTTCGCATAAGGCAGATCATCACTAACATTGTGAATAATGCCATTAAATATACAAAGGAAGGCTCTGTCGTAATGACGGTATCAGGAAGGACCGGTGAAGATGAGGTCATATACGATATCGCCGTCAGGGATACAGGAATAGGTATCAGGGAAGAGAATCTCGCGCATCTTTTTGATTCCTTCGAGAGAGTAGACAGCGCAGAGACACATTATATAGAAGGAACAGGGCTCGGACTTGCCATAGTCAAGAATCTGCTTGATCTCATGGGAGGTTCGATCGAGGTAGAGAGCGTGTACGGCGAGGGTTCCGTTTTTACGGCGCATATTCCTCAGAAGCTCCTGTCGGATGAGAAGATAAAGGAATACAAGCCTGCTACGGGACCGATGCTTTCGGAGAGCAGGCATCATTATTTCAGAAATGCCAGGGTGCTGGTCGTAGATGATAATATGACAAACCTGACAGTAGCCAGAAGCTTTCTGGAGCAGATGAAAGTGGAGGCAGATACTGTATCAAGCGGAAAGGGTGCTCTTGAATATATTGAAAAATATAAATATGATATTATATTCCTTGATCATATGATGCCCGAGATGAGCGGCGTAAAGGTGCTTAAGGCGATCAGAGAGGATGAGAATAAATATCATATTAATATTAATACGCCCTATATTGTGATGACAGCCAATGCCGTGGTCGGGGCAAAGGAGAAGTATATCAACGAACACGGGTTTGACGGTTATATAGCCAAGCCTTTCAGATTTGCGGAGCTTGACAGGCTGATGCTGGAATATATGGAGGGCGAGGACGCGGATTCAGGCAGACCGCCGAGAGGATCCTCTGCCATGGGCAGGGCTTCCGGCCGTAATGCTGAAGACGCAGAGCATCAGGGTGCGGGAGGTCCGCCGCCGGGCATGGGAGGTCCGCCGCCGGGAGCAGGCAATGTCTGGGATATAGATTATAAGGAAGGTATTGAAACCTGCGGGGACGAAAACACTTATAAAGCTGTTGTGGAGGCTTATCTTGAGATACAGGATGAGAATGCCGGGAAGCTTGAAAGCTTCTGGCGCTCCGATGACTGGCAGAATTATATGATACTGGTACATGCCCTGAAGTCATCCTCCCTTACGATAGGCGCTAAGGATTTTGCGGGTTTTTCCATGAATGTGGAAAGTATGGCAAAGGATTACCTGGCCGGAAATAATATAGAAAGAAATCTCGGTTACCTGAGAGGTTCCTATAATTCATACGCAGCGGCTTATGCTGCTGTCTGCAATGCTTTGAGGGAGCATATGGGGGAATAAAAACGTATGCTACGTCTTTTTCTTTTTAAGAGTCTTAATAGCTTGACATTTACATAATAACGGGTATAAAATGTCACACATGTATGCGGATATAGCACAGTGGTTAGTGCGCCGGCTTCCCAAGCCGGACACACGGGTTCGATTCCCGCTATCCGCTTTGGAGTTATAAGAAGCATGAGGCGGGGGAATTCCACGAACTCATGCTTTGCCTTTTATACCGCATAAATCGCGGAGCAGCATTTCGAACTGAAGTTGATTCTGGCTGCGGGCATAATAACCCAAATATGCATTGGTAAAGACAAGGATATCGATTCAGAGGAGAAAAGTATGAAGAAAAGAACGTTGTTATTGGTTTTGGGACTGGCAGCGGCATTGGCATTTACAGGCTGCGGTTCCAAAGATGAAGAAGAGCCTTCGGAGGAGCCTGTTTCCATCGAGGCGCCTGCTGCCATGACTCCTGCTATGGTGGCAACGGACGATGAGCCTTCTGAGACCGAGGAGGCTCCGGTGGAGGAGGAATCCGATACCCCTCCGGACGGAATGGTGGCCAATCCGCTGACCGGTGAGTGGATAGACGAATCACTTGCGGATCAGAGGCCTATCGCAGTCATGATCGACGATGAAAAGACAGCGCTCCCGCATTTCGGAGTATCTGAGGCGGATATCATCTATGAGATGATGAACAGCACTCAGAATGACGGTGTGACGAGATTCATGGCTTTATTTAAGGACTATAACTCGGTAAAGCAGATAGGATCCATAAGGAGTACCAGACCCACGAACCTTCAGACCTTCCCGGAGTGGAATGCGGTGCTTTGCCACGATGGAGGCCCTTTCTGGAACGATAACTTCTACAAGAATCCTTTCGTCGAGAGATTCTCGGGGACGTTCTCAAGGGTAGATAATGGAAAAGCCAGAGAGTTTACCGAGTATGCGCTTTCAGGGGATGTAGACAAAAACTTTAAGAACACGGGTTATTCAAAAACCTATAATGAGTACTACAGGGGAGAGCATTATAAATTTGCTACGAGGGCTAATCCCAATACGCTGGAGCAGTATCCCAATGCGGAGACGGTAAATAAAGTAACGCTTGCTTTCCATCACAATAATCCCTGGCTTGAGTACAATGCGGATGAGGGAGTGTATTATTACTTCCAGTATGGAGGCAAGGAAGTGGACGCAGGCAACGGCAACAAGCAGGTCTGCTTCAAGAATCTCCTTCTGCAGGGGGCAAGGCTTGAGAAGCTGGATGACCATGGCTATATGATCCTTCACACCAACGACAGCGACTACGGCGCAGATGAAAAGAGAGAGGGCTGGTACATCACCAACGGCAAGGGTATCAAGGTAACGTGGACAAAGATGGACGATACCTATCCTACGAGATATTATGATGAGAACGGTGAGGAAATAAAGATCAATGTCGGCAAGACCTATGTGGCGATAATCCCCAAGGAAGATTTTGCGCAGACTAAGTTTGAGTGATGATAAAAACAGGTGATCTTTACGGAATAAAGCATTATTTATACGGAGAAGCTTATTACGGGTCAGACAAGGGCATGCGCTTTCGTCTGGCCCGAGAGCCTTTAAAGAGCGTCATCTATGCTTCCGAGGAGGACAGGAGAGCGGATGATCCAAAGCTTAGGGCTGAAGTCTGGTTTGGGAAGCTTTCCTATGAAAAAACTCCGAAGGAGGAGATCACGACCAGGGACTTTGAATTCAGCGGGGAAGGCTATGACGAGGCAATAGCCTGGCTCAACAGCCAGGAGAGATGAGATCGAGGATTTCGGCGGGGGCTGACACGATGGTGTCGGCTCCCGCTTTTTCAAGCTCTTCTCTGTCACGGAAGCCCCAAAGGACACCTATGGTGAACATGCCTGCATTCTTTCCTGTCTTCATATCTGTATTTGTATCTCCGACGTAGATGCAGTCTGCGGGAGAAACTCCCATCCTTTCAGCAAGAAGCAGCGCGCCGGTGGGATCGGGTTTTCTGGGGTAACTGTCCTTCTGACCCAAAACACAGGCAAAGGCGCCCTCGGGGTATATCGAGGAAACAACCTTGCAGGCCTGCTTATGGGGCTTATTGGAAAAAATCGAGCACTTTATACCTCTTTTATTAAGCTCCGATATAAGCTCCGGCATGCCATCATAAGGAACCACACCGTCAGCGCAATGCTCCGCAAGAAAAGAAAGATATGATGCAAACACTTCTTCAAGAAACGGCTCATCACCGGCATCGTGATATCTTCCTTTATAAGTAAGGAGTCTCAGCATCTGGACTCTGGAACCATCTCCCACGAAGTATTTATAATCCTCTGTCTTAGCAGGAGTAATACCGTATCCGGCTATCACAGTGTTTGCGCAGAAGGCCAGATTTTCAAGGGTGTTTGCCGCAGTACCGTCAAGATCGAAGATCGCTGCCTTGTATTTATTCATACTAAACCTCTAGGAAATATAAAAATAATTCTTGCAATAGAGATATTGTACCATTATAATTATCAAAAAGACAGAGGCAGTAGGACTTCGGATATCGGGGGAGGATAAAGCTATGGATGATATTAAGAACATCAGGATCACGGTAACAGGGGCTGCGCTTGCTGCAATGACCTGCGTCGCTACGATGGTTATAAAGATACCTACGCCTACCATGGGCTATGTGCATCCTGGAGACTGTTTCGTACTGCTCTCGGGGATTATACTCGGCCCCCTGGCCGGAGGAATATCTGCGGGGCTTGGTTCCATGCTCTCCGATGTACTGGGAGGATATGCTGCCTGGGCTCCGGGTACCTTTGTGATAAAGTTCCTGACGGCATATTCTGCGGCCCTGCTTTTCAGGAGACTCTCGGGGAATAAAAGCCTGCGCCTTACGTTTAGGAGCGTAATATCCGGGACAGTGGGGGAGATAGTGATGGCGGCAGGTTACTTCCTGTACAATATCCTTATGCTGAGTCTGATAAATACAGGGGATGAGAGCGTGGCGCTGGGTGCGGCGATAGCGCAGTCGGCGGCGGAAATACCGTTTAATCTCGCACAGGGCCTGACAGGAGTCGTGCTCTGCTGTGCCATACTTCCTGTACTAGAAAAAATAAATCCGCTGTCTGAATAAAACTGTCTGTATAAAAAAAGGCTGCCTCATTGAGGCAGCCCCGTTATCATGCTATATCAGTATCAGACCTGCATGCCTGTGAAGATGCCGCACATGCTTAATGCGAAATCCAGGGGATAGAGCTGAACCATGACACTGTCCATGATCTTAGGCTCGATCTCAAGCCTGAAGCCTATCTTCACAAAAAGATCGGATGGATTGTCAAACATCTTTTCAAATACCTTTACCGAATTAACGTCGATGGTCTCCACCGAGGGAGTGCTGATATCTATAGGCCGTTTCAGCATGGTGGACATGGAGGTTGCCGCGCTTCCCATCATCTGGTTCATAGCCTCTGATACAGCGCTTTTTTGCAGCTCTCCTACCTCTCCGCTGACATTCGTACCGGGGCCGCCCATCATAAGATCCGTCATGACAAGCACATCATGCTCTTTAAGGATGAAGATGTTGTTGCCGGTGATACCCTTCACATAGTGAATATTGACAAATACGCAGGTTTTGTCGTAGTCGTCAAGGGCAGCGCTCCTCCTTATGACTTCTACCTTGGGGGTAGTGATATCGACCTTATGCTGAACCATAAGCGACAAGGTGGTCGCGGAATTTCCCATTGTAATATTGGCGATCTCGCCGAGTATATCCATCTGCAGGGGGTTAAGTGAATCTGCCATTATATGCTCTCCCGTATCCGATTAGTTTGAAGGCCTGGTACATCGGTACCGTAAATGTAATAATAACATAAAAAACTGTCCGGTGAAAGCCGTAGGAGACAAAAGGCCGAAAGAAAAAAACGAAGGCCGGTCGATGCCACAAGATATTGTAGGTTCTGGCTTGCGGATCAACTATATGGACTTCAAAAATAATACTATTTCTGATAAAATAATAGATTATTGATTTTCATCGGAAAATCAATATCCGTATTTCTAAGGATTCCGGAATATACTGCGAAATACGGATCTGAAAGATTAAAACAGAGGAGGATCTGTAATGGCCTGGTATGATGAGGCGATATTTTATCATATATATCCTTTGGGGCTTTTAGGCTGCCCGCATGAGAATGACTATGGAGAACCTGTGCACAGGCTGCCGAAGCTGAAGCCCTGGATAAAGCATATCGCGGATATGGGATTTAACGGAATATACATCGGTCCGCTTTTCGAGTCGGTAGGGCATGGCTATGAAACCACGGATTACTACAGGCTTGACAGCAGACTGGGGACGAATGAAGATCTTAAAGAATTTGTTTCCGACTGCCATAAAGCCGGCATCAGGGTGATGCTTGACGGGGTCTTCAACCATACCGGGAGGGATTTCTTTGCTTTTAAGGATATAAAAGAGCACAGAGAAGGATCAAAATACCTGGGCTGGTATTCAGGAGTAAATCTCTATGGGAATAACAGCTTTAACGATGGCTTTTCGTATCAGAACTGGGGCGGCTTTGATCTGCTGGCGAGACTCAATCAGAAAAATCCGGAGGTGCAGGGGTATATAGCGGACGTGATCCGCTTCTGGGTAAGTGAGTTTGACATTGACGGGATAAGACTGGATGCCGCGGATGTACTGGAGTTTGATTTCATGAGAATGCTCCGCCGTGTGGCAGACGAGGTTAAGCCTGAGTTTTATCTTATGGGTGAGGTGATACACGGCGAATATATCCGATGGGAAAGGGATGCGCAGATCCATGCCGTGACAAATTATCACCTGCATAAGGCGCTGTATTCGGGACATAATGATCATAATTATTTTGAGATAGCCCATACGGTTAAGAGGCTTTATGACATGGGCGGCGGAGATCCTCTGGGTCTTCGGCTCTATAATTTTGCTGACAATCATGATGTGGAGCGTATTTATTCAAGGCTTAATAACAAGGCGCATTTCATGCCGCTTCATATCCTGATGTATACCCTGCCGGGGATACCGTCCGTCTACTATGGTTCGGAGTTTGGCATCGAAGGGAAGAAAGGCGGAGGGGATGACTGGGGGATCAGGCCGGCGCTGGAGCTTGACGAGTGCCTTTCAAATGAAGGCTATAAGCTTTGCCATGAGATGATAAGGGCTCTTTGCAGGATAAGAAATGCCGTGCCGTGCCTGTCCTACGGCGCATATGAGCAGAAGCTTCTCACAAACCGTCAGTATTGCTTCACAAGGACATCCGGAGAGGCTGTTGCGGCAATTGCGGTAAACAATGATGAAAGCCCGGCGGGAGTTAACATAAGTCTGCCTGCGGGAATTTATAAAGCAATGTTTTCAGGAGAAGAGATCAATGCTTCAGGCGGGAATATCCAATATGAGCTGAAAGCCTGCTCAGGTGAGATATTTGTAAGAAACGAGGGGAGCGCAGAACTCGATAAAGTTGACATAACATCAAAACGCGAGATAAATGCCGGCGGAAATCTTGTTGACATAAAACAAAAAGAGAACTTTGAACAGCGTGAAAGCAAAGTTGACATAAAATCACAGAGGGCCGAAAATTATCCGCTGAATAATGGGAAAGAGGAATCGAGGAAGCATTCCGTTCATGAAAATGCGGTGCCGGAGAAGAAAAATAACGGCACTGATGAAAGCCCGGAGAAAACAGAAGCAACTGTTATTCCAAATAAACCGTATGAGGAGATGACTGTGCAGGAGCTGCAGGCCGCAATACTGCAGAAAATGGCAAAAAACGGATCGGTAACAGATGATATGAAACGCTCGGTGGCGGATAATATATGGCATGATTCACTGGTTAACTGGGTGAAGAGCTTCAGATGATAAGGCATAGAGGATAGTGGCATGAGCAGTCTGATCTATGGCATGATAATATGCGGCATAATCATCATGGTGACGAATATTGCCAGGTTTCTCAGATTCTTATTGGGATCCAGGGATGTGCTGTCTTCCGGCGAGAAATGGGATCTGATATGGGAAAACATAGCCCTGGCTCTGCTTGTTTTTTTTCTGGTAGGGTATATACTCGTCGCGGCTTTCGGAAAGCCGGATCTGATAATAGCGGGTATTCTTTTCGGAGGGAGCATATTTGTGGCGATAGTCCTTACGCTTCTTTTCGGACTTATTGGTACGGTCAAGGAGAACTCGCTCAATATAGCAGAGACCCTTATAAGCGTGGTAGATGCGAGGGATCCTAACCTGCGCGGGCACAGCAGGTATGTACAGAATGTGACAGTTGCTCTTTATGACCAGCTTCCGCCTGAAAAAAGGAAAGGGATTAACAAGGTAAGTCTTGAATACGCAGCCCTTATGCATGACGTGGGAAAGCTGGGCATACCCGAGACTATACTGAATAAGCCGGGGGCTCTCAATGACGAGGAATGGAAGGTGATGCGAAACCATCCCAGACTCAGCAGGGAAATACTCGATCCGCTGCAGTCATTAAGAGAGATATTGCCATGGATCGAGTATCATCACGAGCGCATTGACGGAAAAGGATATTACGGAATAAAGGAAAATGAGATCCCGTATGCCGCGAAGATCATAGCTGTGGCGGACACCTATTCGGCCATTACGATGAGGCGTTCGTACAAACCGCCGCGCACCTATGAAGAGGCGGCGGAGATCATGAAAAAGGCAGCGGGGACACAGCTTGACAGGGAACTTGTGGATGTATTCCTTACGATACCCAGGGAACGGCTTGAAGCCTGTGTTCCTGAAGGCGTAGAGGTATGAGCATTTTTTTATTAAAGGAGGTAATTTATGGGTGATAGCGATTTTTCCGGAGCTGTCGACAATGCGATGACCAGCGTTGGTAAGCTTGGAACGAAAGCAGGCAATGCGGTAAAAGAGCTTGCGGACAGGGAAACTGTAGAGAGGATCATCGAGGGCGTGAAGACCGGAGCGAGAACTGCTGCCGGAGGTATTGCCAAGGGGGCAAAGATAGCCGCTGACGGTATAGCAAAGGGTACAAAAGAGGCTTCCGATATCATCTGTACGGATCCGGATGAGTACGGGAACGGCGGAAAGGGTAATATACGCGTATTCCGGCTGAAGAACGGAACAGCCATACCGGCT
>CACZNY010000063.1 GCA_902782655.1 uncultured Lachnospiraceae bacterium | reverse complement strand
TAAGCTTATTGTCAGAGAAGGGATTTTATATCTATCATCTGACAGGGGGATGTCATGCAGAAATCAAAGGTTTATCCGTGGTATTTTGTATTTGGCTCAGTGGCTGTATATACGGTCCTGAGTGTTCTGCCCGGACTTTTGGGTATAGGCTACAGCTTCACAGACTGGTCTGCATATTCGGTGGATCTTCATTTCGTAGGCTTTAAGAATTTTCTTGAGGTTTTCTCCGGCGAAAATGACTATCTGAGATATATAACCAATACGGTGTGGTTTACCATCGTGACCACCATACTTAAGACCGGTCTGGGACTTCTTTTTGCGGTGGCCTTAAGCCGCAATATCAAGTGGAAGAATTTCCACAGAGGCGTGCTTTATCTGCCCTCGATCCTTCCCATTCTGGTGACAGGACTTGTATTTACTTCAATACTCAATCCCAAAACAGGTTTTCTCAATGAATTTTTAAGGGCGGCAGGCCTTGAGGTTTTGGCCAGGAAATGGCTGGTTGATCCCAAGATAGCCTTCGGTTCGGTCATGGCGGTGGATATCTGGAGAGGCACGGGTTATATCATGACGCTCCTTATCGCCGGGATACTTGCGATACCAGGTATCTACTATGAAGCAGCGGCCATCGACGGAGCCAATGCCTGGCAGAGATTCAGATACATTACGCTTCCGATGCTGAGGCAGACGCTGGCGGTGACCATAGTGCTCAATGTCATCTACGGACTGAAGATCTTTGATATGGTCTATGCGCTGACGAACGGCGGCCCGGGACACCGGACAGAGGTTCTCTACACTGCAGTTTACAAGATGATGAGCAAGGGACTGTACGCGGAGGGTACGACCATAAGCTCTGTACTCTTTATCTTCATGGTGATAATCGGATACTTCATGGTCAAGGTGCTCACCAAGGATGAGGTCGTGGAATAGGGGGGAGTCATGGTATATACAACAAAGAACAGATTTGCACAGATCTTTTTTAAGAATATACTTGCGTGGATAGCATCTCTTATTGTGCTGATCCCCATGCTCCTTGTACTGCTTAATGCCTTCAAGTCGGACGGCGAGACGCTCAATATGAACCTGCAGCTTCCGAAGGAATGGATCTTTTCAAATTTTGCGACCGTAATCGAAAAAGGAAAGCTTATAAAGAGCTTCTTCAACAGCTTTCTGTATGCGGGGGCGGGAACACTGATCACGATATTTTTCGGCTCAATGGCAGCCTATGTGTTTTCCCGCAGGAGGACTAAGGGCATGGCGGCGCTTTATATGTACGTAGTGCTGGGAATGGTCATACCCGTAAACTACGTGACACTGACAAAGACAATGATCACCCTGCATCTTACCAATACCAGACCCGGCATCATACTGCTGTACATGGCTTTGCAGACGCCTTTTACGATATTCCTTATCTACGGCTTCGTATCCAAGATACCGGTGGAGCTTGATGAGGCGGCGATAATAGACGGCTGCAGTCCCATCCAGCTTTACATGAAGATAATATTTCCGATGCTTAAGAGCGCGGTCATAACGGCGGGGGTGCTCTGCTTCCTGAACTGCTGGAATGAGTTCATGATGCCTCTTTATTTCCTTCACAGCTCGGAAAAATGGCCCATGACACTCGCCATCTATAATTTCTTCGGACAGTACGAGATGAAGTGGAATCTGATCTGCGCAGATGTGCTGCTTACCTGCGCTCCGGTGCTGATCATCTATCTTATCTGTCAGAAATATATAGTGGGCGGACAGACGGCAGGCGCCGTCAAGGGATGATGAGTTAAGGTACGGTGGTTTGGCTGACAATGACGATGAAGTTTGAGGTGACAGTGCAATGACACTGAAGCCTTTAACGAAATAGAATGTAGTAAGCTGATCATTTTTTACAAAGGAGGAAGGTAATGAAAAAGAGATTAGTATCATTATTGCTTTGCGGAGCACTGGCATTTTCACTCACGGCCTGTTCAGGAGGCGGAGATATGTCACCGGCTGCGACCCCTGAGCCCGCAGCGGATACAGCTGCGGCAGAGGATACAGCGGCGGATGCTGCGGCAGAGGATACTGCGGCGGATTCTTCGGCAGATACCTCAGCAGACGCTTCGGCTGATACTGCGGCTGCAGGCACCACTATCACCGTCATGGCAAGCCAGGACTGGGTAGAGGATTCAGAGCAGGAGCTTGGCAAGAAGTTTGAAGAGCAGACAGGTATTCATGTGGACTATCAGATAGTTCCCGCGGATCAGTATCAGGATCTGCTCCTTACCCGCTTAAACAGCGGAGAAGGCCCTGATATCTGGGGAGCACAGTCAGGCTTTGCATTAAAGACCACCTATAATGTGGAGCAGAATGCGGTCGATCTTTCCGGCGAGCCCTGGATGTCGGAATACAGCAAGTTCTCAGCAGAGCAGACAGGCGTGGACGGCAAGAATTACGGCCTTACATACTATGACACGACGACCGACTACTACATGGTCTACAATAAGAAGCTTTTTGAGGCAGCAGGGGCAAAGGTTCCCACGACCTTCGTGGAGCTTACGGAGACCTGCGACAAGCTCCTTGCCTCGGGCGTGACTCCCATCTATGAGCCTCTGGCGGACGGATGGCATCTGCTCATGCTCTGGGCAGGAAACGGCCAGTGCATAGACAAGATAGAGCCCGGAGTTATTGACAAGCTGAATAAGAACGAGACAACCTTTGCAGAGGATGAGAACATGAAGAAGTGCGTTGACCAGCTCAATACCCTTGCAAAGAACGGATATTTCGGTGATAACTACATGAGCGATGAGTTCGCTGATGCAGAAGGGTATATGGCAAAGGGAGAGTTCGCAATGTGCAACCTTAAGCCCGGCTCGATCAATAAGATCGTGGAGAGCGACCTCAATACGGCCGGCTATACCGCAGATGATTTCGGTCTCTTCGTGCTTCCGATCTGCGACAATCAGGTGCTCAATATCCATCCTACAGGCCCTTCACGCTTCATCTACAGCGGATCGCCCAATATAGATGCGGCCAAGCAGTATCTTGCTTTCCTGCTTGAGAAGGACAACGTGCAGTATCTTATCGATAATGCAGCTGACGTGGAAAACCTTCCGGTCGAGGTAGGCCAGAAGCCTGAGTACTCAAAGACGACCCTTGATTTCCTTGACAGCTTTGACGAGGAGCATAAGGGAATGGTGCTTCAGGATGTGGTGCTCTACTTCAATGAGCAGTGGATGGATATAAATTCCGATCTGGCAGCAATGTTCATAGGCGACATGACAAGCGACGATGTGCTCAAGAATCTTGATGACCGCAGGGCACAGCTTGCAAAGGCAGCAGGAGATACGAACTGGAAATAGGCAGCTGAATTCAAAGCCTTGTACAAAGACGGAGCCGCATTACTGTCCAAAGCCCGGGGGCAGGGGACAGTAGCGCGGCTTTCCGTCTCTTTTTATTTTCATGACATAGTATTATAATAAATGAGTCATGGCTAATAAGAGGAAGAAGGAAAAAGGAAGCAAGCTGCTGAGCCTGCTCAGATATCTTGTACCTACGGCAGTTCTTTTTATATATATCATCTGCCTGCTGATTTTCGCTTCAGGTGCTGCAAAGAAAAACGGCAGAGCCTATGCTGAGGAGAAGCTTCAAAGCTATGACAGGGCAGTGGCTGAAAAGCTTAACTACGAGCTGGGTGCCATGAGGACGGCAGTGGAGGCCGATGCATCGAGGATAGGTAATTCAGCCGATGCCGGAAGGGACATGCCTCTCATCAAAAAGCTAATACCGGATAGGGACATCCTTGAAGGCTATGTAGCAGATGCTGACGGCAAAGCATTTGACATTGAAGGGAATGAAATCAATGTATCCGGTGAGGATTGGTTTGCGGACGCCAGGGAGGGGATTTCTGACGGCAGCAGCTATGTGTCGGAGGCTCTGCCGGAGGACGGGGATTATGTTATTACCATTGCTGCGCCCTCGGCAGACGGTAAAGGACTTGCCGCAGTCAGGATCACGGCGGATTTTTTCAAAAACATCCCGTCCCTTTCGGAGTTTGACGGAAGGACACAGTACATTTTCGCTGATCCCGGGGGAGTGATACTGAGCGCTGTCGGAGGAAGGGGACTACTTAAAGGCAGCAATATCTTTGAAGGAAGGCTTTTATTTACCGGCTCCGAGCCGGCTTCGGTAATAAAGAGGAATATCCTCGGAGAGCATAGCGGCATAACATACTGCAGCCTTGACGGGGAGGACAGGGCTTTAATATACCGGCCTGTAAAATTCAACGGATGGAAGGTAATGGAGCTTGCCACCGGAAGCTATATCGATACAGAGACCGAAAAGTATTTTGCTCCGTCAAAAAATGTTTATATCAGGATAGTAGTGGCTCTTATCGCTTTCCTTGCATATATCATAGTCACGAACCTTGTCATCGGAATGATATACAGACAGGATCAGAAGAAGCTTAAGAGCAAGGCGGAGACAGATCTGCTGACGGGAGTATTAAATAAGATATCCACTCAGCAGACCATCCAGGAATATCTGGATATGGCAGGTGAGGAAGAGCCCGGCATGCTGCTGCTCTTCGATATAGATAATTTCAAGAAGATAAATGACACAAGGGGACATGCCTTCGGAGACGAGGTTCTGAAGGCAGTGGGTCAGCAGCTCCCAACTATCTATCGCACCACGGATATCGTAGGCAGACTCGGCGGAGACGAGTTCTGCGTATTC
>CACZNY010000062.1 GCA_902782655.1 uncultured Lachnospiraceae bacterium | reverse complement strand
TCGCGCAAAAAACCACGCACCTTGAAGGGTGCGTGGTCCGGTAGTTTATATTATGTCCTTATCAGTTGGTGATGGTGTTGGTCGTATCCTTGTCAAATACATGGATCTTTTCGACATCGATAGCAAACTTCACCGTATCACCGGGTCTTGCTGTGGTACGGGGATCTACTCTTGCTGTCATCGGGAAATCAGCCAGATCGAAGTACAGGAAAACTTCTGCACCGAGGAGCTCATATACATTGATCTTAGCTTCAAATACCGCACCGGCAGGAAGAGTATTGATCGTCACCTCCGAATCATATACATCTTCTGGTCTGATACCGAAGGTAACCGTCTTTCCGTCATATCCTCCCTCGATAAGCTTCTTTGCCTTTGCAGGAGGAAGCGGGATAGAATGCCCTGCACACTCGAGCGTAACATTTTCTCCGTCTTTCTTGACAGTAGCATCAAGGAAATTCATCTGAGGAGATCCCATGAAGCCGGCAACGAAAAGGTTAGTAGGCTTATCATAAAGATTCTGAGGCGTATCAACCTGCTGCACCACACCGTCTTTCATGACTACGATACGATCACCCAGCGTCATAGCCTCAGTCTGATCATGTGTAACATATATTATCGTGGTTCCGAGCTTCTGGTGAAGCTTGGCTATCTCAGTCCTCATCTGGACACGAAGCTTTGCATCAAGATTTGAAAGAGGCTCATCCATGAGGAATACTTTGGGATTACGGACAATGGCACGTCCCATGGCAACCCTCTGTCTCTGTCCGCCGGAAAGAGCCTTCGGCTTTCTGTCGAGAAGCTTTGTCAGGTCGAGGATCTTTGCCGCCTCCTTAACCATCTTGTCTATCTCGTCCTTCGGCACTTTTCTTAGCTTGAGGCCGAATGCCATATTGTCATAAACCGTCATATGAGGATACAGAGCATAATTCTGGAATACCATAGCTATATCTCTGTCCTTGGGCTCTACGTCATTTACAAGCCTGTCGCCGATACGAAGCTCTCCTGAGGATATCTCCTCCAGTCCTGCGACCATACGGAGCGTAGTAGACTTACCGCAGCCTGAAGGCCCGACGAAAATGATAAACTCCTTATCCTGGATCTCAAGATTGAAATTCTTAACTGCTTCAAAACCGTTCGGGTAAACCTTACAGATGTCCTTTAATGAAAGACTTGCCATGATTCAAATAACCTCCTAAATATTGAATGTAAGACATTAAAAACCGCTGGGCAGATCAAGCCACCCAACGGTAAAAGTATAACAATTTGACCATGCTAAACCAATACGCACACTCACCAAAAATAACTGGTGAATTTTAGTAATAATTTAGTGCCTTCCGAGTTCTATTACAGGTCCTTCCAGCTCCTCCCCGTAATATGCCACACGGTTCTTGCCATGTCTCTTTGACTCATACATGGCTGTATCTGCAGCCTTATAAAGCTCCTCGAAATTTCCGCCATCCTGGCTGAAAACTGCGCCTCCTATGGATGCAGTACATCTGTACTGCACATACTCTCCTACCTTGAAATCCCTGAAGAACTTCAAAAGCTTTTCAGCCTCCCTCTTCTTTGTTTCCTGATCCGGAGAGATATTCCTCATAAGAACAAGGAACTCATCTCCTCCTATACGTCCCACTATATCAGTCGCTCTGAACAGCGTCGAAAGTCCCAGACCGAGACCGGCCAGAAGCTCGTCACCGAATGCATGACCCATTGTATCGTTTACTTTCTTGAAGTTATCGATATCGATAAGGAAAAGTATCGCGCTTTGCTCCTTGGCTTTTGCTTCCATCAGATAATCCGTAACCTTCTGCTCCGTGGAGATCTTATTAAGAAGTCCGGTAAGAAGGTCTGTCTCTGCCTTTTCCTGCAGCGACTGATTGTGCTTGGTATTCACTGCCTTATTAGCTATATTGATCGCAAGGATGGCAACAAAGAAAGCTATCATTGCTACTACGACCCTTACAAGTATGCTCTCCATATCGCCATAGGTGGAATGAACTTCATTATTCACATAGCTCTGGGTGACAACGGAAGCGACCGAAAGCCCGGCATAAGCCACAGGATCATAAACCATCACCCGTTCCTCGCCTGCCACGGTACAGTCTGTATAGCCTGCATTGCGGTTTTCCAGATTACTCTTCGTCCGTGCTTCGGTTGCTGCCGCTATCCTTATATTATCCGAATCAAAAATATTATCCCCCGTCGTCAGCACTTTTCTTCCTGAGACACTGACAATGGTTCCGTCATTTGAAAGAAGCACGTAGCAGGTTCTTCCATCGTATTTACTGGTCGTGGGTATGCTGTCAAATATATCCGTGACAAATACATATGCCAGTGCGTATTCAACCTCCTGTGAAGCTCCGGCCACCGGAGCAAATACATCCACGTACCAGGAACCATTCCTCTCATAAGGCTCTGATATGATTCGTGCCTTTTCCTTAATACACTTGTCAAAAGCTATGGTATCCTCCACCAGCGCCTCTGCTCCTGATGCGGTGATGCCTTTTCCGGTTTTATCGAGAAGTTTCGCATCTGTAGAAAATGCCGTATCAAGCGTGGGTTTTATCATCTCAGTCATTATCTGATCTATGCTATATCCTTCCTTCAACCCCCCGGAAACTACGTCCGACATTGCCGAAGCTATACCTTTCGTCACATCTATCCTGGCGTTATAGGAGATTATGAGGGTATCGTTATACTCTGATATCTTCTGCCTTACAGTATACTTGGCATCAGCTTTCATATCAGAAGAAAAGCTGTATAACGTAACCAGCACATAGGCAAACAGTATCACCGTTGGTATCGCCCACTGCGTAATACTTATGATATTAAAATTATCGCGGATGCTGCTTTTCTTTGCCATAACTATCTTTTATTCTTCTAATCCCTCCGGCTGCTTTTGCTGATACTCCTCATTACATCCGGTATCAGACTCTTCTTCCTGAGGTACATACAGGTCAAAGATCTTTACAAACAGATATGAATTCGCATATGCCGGGACTGAAAAGCCCAGGCACACATATAACGGTGCCAAAAAGCTCTTTCCGTTTCTGTAAAGCCCTGCCAATGCTATCACAGGAAAGGCCACATTTATGAATAATATGGCTATCGTCCTGGGAAAATGTCTTATCCCCATCAGAAATGCGTTTTTCATGGTCTGCTTTACGGTATTGTAGAACTTTGCCAGCACCGGAAACACATATGCTGATTCTATTACCAGTAGAAACATGCTGGAAAGTACAAGTATCATAAATACTCTGGCTCCCGGCATTGCTTCACTGTTTGCCTCCATAAGCCAGTAATCAAATACCAGCACCGCTCCGATCACGGAAAGAATGATCCATATCAATGTACCCTGCCTGAAGTTCTGTCTAAAGGATCTGAAAAAATCCTTTGCGACATAGGTCTCCTCGTCCCTTACCATCTTCATGGTCACGTAATATAAAGCAGTAAAAGAGGCGCCTATCGTGAATAAAGGGATCGAGCATACGAGAGTCAGCAGATTCAAAATAAACAGGCTTCCGAGCTTATCCAAGGCTCTGAAAAAACCGCTGTCGTAACTAAATAATCCCTTCATTCCGTCCCCTTAAACACATATACAAAGTATATTATACCCTATGTCTTCATTATCCCGCAACAGGAATTATGTAAATCAATGCCGGGCCCGCAGCAACTGCGCAGCCCGACAACGAACAGCAGCAGATCAATACCATTCCTTAAGCAATGGATAGAGCTTTCTGTATCTTTGATATTTTTCCTCGTATCTTGCGGCT
>CACZNY010000061.1 GCA_902782655.1 uncultured Lachnospiraceae bacterium | reverse complement strand
GATGAGATATTTCAGCCGACACCGGAACGGGATATGCCTGATGACAGGACTTTTCAGGAAGCATATCCGTCAGAGTCATGCCGAAAAAACATCCGGATCAATATTATGTTAACAGATAATCTGACTTTTGGGAAATGCTTTCAGTCAAGAGAATATATGATTGTAAGAAGTATTATATCTTGGTAATATTTGACGTTAGGAACTGTTCAGAACACGATCAGAAGGTTTTAATTTTTATAGGAGGGATAACGGTGGGGGAACTCGCTTTTGTATTTACAGAGGATTCGTTCAGAGTCGATCATCCCGAAAGGGAAATGGGAGAGCAGACGGAGCTTAGGGATGATTTCCTGCGTGATAAGTATTCGGCTCTTTTCAAGCTGGGTTTTGAGCCGGAGCTAAAAGGTGAGAGTCCGTCACTGAGATTTTTGCGTTCTATTGCCATGGCTTTTGTGAATGACCTTACATCACAGCCTGATCTGGAGGTGGCAAGGGAATGGACGAAGGTGGAGCTTGGGGATGATGCGTATGAAAGAATTGAGAGGATAATACCATTCAGTATAGGTGCAGAGTATATCAGCAGATCCTGGGTCGCACTGCAGTATATGCAGCTGTCACAGGTTTTTGCGGTACAGCTTCGCCGGTATGACGGTACGGTCAGGATGTTTCTGGAGGAGAGAAGTCAGGACTTAAGAGCTCCGGAGAGAGTATTCTTTCATTTGGTCGAGGATCCGAAGTCCGACTTCAGTCCTTTTGCTTTTATGGCGACTTATTCCACAAAAGATGAGGAAGGTAAGATAAAGCATTTGCCGCTTTCATATGCGCTTGAGGAGTACAGGGGTGAACGGGGTAAGCTCCTGGAGCTTCTGGCATGTCTGTCAAAGGTTGCGGAAGTATCTCCGCTCATTGGCGGATTCATGGAGTCCGGAGAGCTTTTTCATCCGCTTCACTTTGATTCAGAGGAGGCGTTTGCTTTCTTAAAGGCTGTGCCGGAGATAGAAGAATGCGGAGTTGTTTGCAGAATACCCAAATGGTGGAAGCGGCATGACAGTACCGTTACCATGCAGGTTAAGCTTGGAGATGAACAACCGCCTCTTTGCGGATTTGATTCTCTTATATCCATGAAGCCTTCTCTTGTCGTGGACGGGGTTGAGCTGACGAAAACGGATATCAGGAAGCTTCTCAGGGAGAGCGAAGGACTTGCTTTGCTTAAAGGGAAGTGGGTAGAGGTAGACCATAAAAGGCTTTCGCGACTGCTGGAGGCAATGGATCATTACAGCGGAGATATTACGCTTATCCAGGCCTTGAGAGGTGAGGCGGGAGCAGCAGAGGATGAAGATATTGATATTGGACCGCTTGTGAGTAATGGAAAATGGCTGACGGGACTTCTGAAAAATCTCCGGCAGCCGGCAACTATAAAGAAAGAGAAAGTACCGGCTTCCGTAAAGGCTGAGCTCAGGTCTTATCAGGAAACCGGTTTCCGATGGCTGTGTTATATGGAAAAGCTTGGGTTCGGCGCCTGTCTGGCAGACGATATGGGTTTGGGAAAGACCTTGCAGGTGCTTGCATTCCTTTCATGGTATTACAAAAGCCATAAGGACGGCCATGTGCTGCTCATAGTGCCTGCTTCGCTTCTTGGAAACTGGCGTAAGGAAGCAGAGAAGTTTACGCCCCGGCTGCCGGTTAAAATTCTACATGGTATGCCTGCTGCAGCGTTGGAGGAGAGTTATATGGAAGCGCCTTCATTTCTCAATATCACCACCTATGGTATGGCGCTGAGAATGGAAAAGCTTAAAGAGGAGATGTTTGATTATCTGATTTTAGATGAGGCACAGGCAATAAAGAATCCTGCTGCAAAGCAAACGAGAGCTATAAAAAAGCTTAATGCCAGACATAAAATCATAATGACTGGAACGCCCATAGAAAATGATCTGACAAATCTTTGGTCACTGTTTGATTTTCTGAATAAGGGACTTTTGGGTACATCTGATGAGTTTCGGAACTTTGCTTCGGCTATAGACAGGGAAACTGAGGGATATGAAAAGCTGAGAGGTTTGATCTCACCCTTCATACTTCGAAGAATGAAGTCTGATAAGAAGATCATCGCAGATCTTCCGGAAAAAGTCGAAAAGGATGAATATGTGTCGCTTTCCAGGAGGCAGACTGTTCTTTACCGGAAGCTGGTGGATGATCTGGAGGATCTGCTTGGAAATGTAGACGGAATGAAACGGCGCGGAATAGTTCTCGCATATATCACCAAGTTAAAACAGGTATGTAATCATCCCGATCAGTATCTCGGACAGGAAAGATATGCTTCAAAGGACAGTGGAAAGTTTGAAACATTACGCACTATCTGTGAGACTATTTATGATCGGAGGGAAAGAGTACTTGTATTTACGCAGTATAAAGAGATAATACCCTATCTTTCAGATTATCTGAAGGAAATATTCGGTACCGGAGGGCTTGTGATACACGGTGGAGTACCTGTAGCGAAAAGGCAGAAGCTGGTGGATCAGTTTAACGGAGAAGAGTACGTGCCTTTTATGATACTGTCTCTTAAGGCAGGAGGTACAGGGCTTAATCTTACGTCTGCAAATCATGTGATACATTTTGACAGGTGGTGGAATCCCGCCGTGGAGAATCAGGCCACTGACCGGGCTTACAGAATAGGGCAGAACAGGAGTGTGATCGTACACAAGTTCATCACCACAGGAACGATAGAAGAAAAGATAGACAGGATGATATCCCAAAAGACAGAGCTTGCGCAGAGCGTCATAGGTGATGGCGGAGAGAATTGGATAACGGAGATGTCAAATGATGAGCTGATGAATATGCTCAGATTG
>CACZNY010000060.1 GCA_902782655.1 uncultured Lachnospiraceae bacterium | reverse complement strand
CCTTTCTTACGTGATTCTTTTGTTGCGTGTATCAGGTATGAAAATCCGTTGTTAATGTTCTTATCCCATATTTCAAAATACTGAGGTTTATCCTGTACAGCTTTAGCAATAGCATTGACTGATCTGGCATTCTTAAATGTTATCATGGCCTGAAAGTGATCTTGCTCACCCTTGTCCTTGTTATGCATTATGACTGCCAGTTTCTCCGGATGCAGCGTCTTTTCCAGATGCTCATACATATCATGAGTAGTACGGATGCCATTCGGAGCGTATTGCACTTGCTGGCTATACATGAAATTGCGGGATGGTCTGATTTTTGACATATGTGTGTTAAAACTCCTCTGATAAATGAGACTTTTTGCCGATTTTTAACACAAAATATTTTGTGAAAATCGGCCGTTATAACAAGCCCCTAACGGCCTCTCCGCCTGCCGTCGCTTCGCTCCGGCGGCGGAGCAGTTTTATAATATGCTTTCAACAGGCGGCCTAACTCACGATATACTTTGAATTTCATCACAGGAAAATGTACATACGATACAGACTCGTGTATACCATCTGTTGAGCTAAACCATGCGTCGCCAGATGTATAAGTTCTCTGTGCAAGATCTCTAATCTTTTCTGAATCCCATATAAGTCTTCCTTCATTGAGCGTAGGCTTCATGAGGATTTTGGTCGTTAATGCTGACTTGATCATGGACGGCAGGCCGCCTTCTTCTACACTTGCCTCGGCAATGCTAATGATGACATAGCATCCCGCGGAGGCTCCCATGGTCACTACTCTTTTTTTGTTTCTGTCGAAGGTGGCAAGACAATATGCCTCGTCCCCCTTCTCCGGTTTCTTTGGAAATATAGTTCTTGCAGCGACATACTCATCAATAAAAAGGAAGCTCGGGTGCATTTTTGCTGTCCACCATTTGACCGCATCACCTTTTCCTTCTGACAGTGCATTCAGCCGTGCCTGACGCTTGGTTATACTGTCCGCATATGCCTGTATCGCTTGCAGTATGCCCCGAGCCTCCCCGTCTGCATCAAGTGTGACCACATGAGGCAGACGCGAAAGCTCAGCCTGCTTCGGATCTATTATCAATACCTCCGAACCATTTTTATCTCTGCCATGGGAGAGCACCTGAAGCAGCATTGATATCACAGCGGTGCTCTTCCCGCTTCTTGTCTTTCCTGCCATCAGTATGGATCCGGAGGATTTGAGATCAATACTGGTGTTGTCCTGTATTTTTATCCGTGTCACTTTATCCGACTTCAGGTCGGATACGTTTTCAACAACAAGTTCATGATGAACGGTCACATCCTCGATGATATATGTGACCTGATTTAATGCTATGTCCGCCGTATGCTGAGTGACAGCATATCGACACATCTTCTTTGTATTAAGACAGGTGCTTATCTCCGGGGATAAGTTTATCAGTTCTTCTATGGACGTTGATGCTGCTGATATTATAAGTTTATATATACCATTCGATTTCTCACAGCATTTCACACGGGGTAACAACTCACCGTCTTTTAGTCCTAACGGATTACCAAGCTCCGGAAGTCCTATCTTTTTTATCACAAGGTATTGGATCTGTTTTGCCGGAGTAAAAGTAAGTTTGAATATCAGTGCATATAATAGACATACTATGACTATTACCGCTGATATCCTGCAGGTCTTATATAATATCGGTGTACTCCGGTCTATTAACATTCTTATGGTTGTAATACCAACGGTTGATCTTATACTCAGCAGGTATAACCAGTATGTCAAAACAGTAAACAGGGCAGTACATCCCCCGAGCAGCAGGCTCTTGATGCCCGGGGTTGCAAATTTAATCCAGCTCGTATTAGGATCGTATCTCATGCTGATGCCTGTCCTGCGCTGCTCCTGGGCTTCATGACCTTAAGATCGGCGCACTTTACACTGAGTTGATTCCTGTACTCACCATAGATGGTCACCTGAGGATCAATGGGAATTACGGCATCGCCCTCACTGACATTGATGTCACGTGCGACCTTGAAAGTAAGTTTCTCGAACATGTTGCTTCCGGTCTCACCTTCCTTATGCTTGTACTCGGTCTCATCCTTGTAGATTACAGTCTCGATCTTGGTCCCGAGATGCTGCTTGCTGTCATAGTCTACGTACTCGGACTGCCCTAAAACGCGGAAAATCTTGCCATTTGCGAAACGTTCCCAGTCAAATGTCTGAAATTGATTTAAGTATTTCATTTTCGTTTTCCTCACTTTCTTTTTGTTTTTAGTTATCTGTTACTATTGATAATGCTTCATATATCTGTCTTAGTTTATCCCGGAGCTCGTCCGCCCGGACTTCGTCAAGGCAGACACGGTATCTGTTATATATTCCTACGGTACAAAGGATCATGCTCCGTAGTTTTTCCATCTCCTGATCCGTCATAATCTTCTTGGCCTCCTCTGTCTGATATCATCAAGAATAGAAAAAGCCCTGGTATAGATCGCTCTATACTCAGGGCATTTATTTCAAGTAAGACAAGGAGTATCCTGTCAGTCGGGAGCTACCCGTTTTCCTTGGAGGTATTCTATTCTTCTTTGATGATATTGTAACATATGCAGGAGGGAAATGCAAGAAAAATTGCAAGTCGATTTAGTTGCGAATAATTTCCTGCGAGCCTCGGCAGGTCATTATTTTTCATCGAATATTTTTGTACGTGAATCGATACCCTCGTGATCTACGATTTACTCTGGGGTCATATTCAGCTTCTGGATACCAATCGTAGCATTTGACCCCGGCCTACAAACTCAGTATTTATGCGGGTGCAGCGCATCGCTCCTTTATGGCTTTTTCAAAAAGCCGTAAAAAATTCCTCTTCGTACTCCGGTCTTTTTATCATCCTGTAACGAACTTAACCGGGGCTATATTTTACCAGATCAGCGTATTTCTTCAGCTTATTATTTTAGAACCTTAATATTATAGAAGTCCTTTAGGAGCAGAGTAATTGATAACTCAGGCTATGCTTCATCCTGCGCCCACGTTATGACAGTAAACCTGTCGCCGTCATACCTTGGGGTGCAATGGTATTCATCCTTATCGAATACTATATCGACGTGTTTTATTCCGCGTCTCCTTATGAGGGTATCTGTCTGTGAGAACATGGTATCGCTTAGTACAAAGTCACATCCTATCTGAGGATGGTTACATACTGCTACCTGAAGATTCAAAACACAGTATGTCACGTCTTCACTCTTGAGTTCGAATCTCGGAATTACAAATACTTTACCGGGTATAGGGCTCTCCCCGAACCCTGCTACCCTGCATTGTTCATCCTTCTTCTGAACAGCATCGGGATATGCAGCAACGAAACGGTTTGTACCCATACACCATACCGGGGTTAAAGCCCCAGAATCTATCATCGCAACAACATCTATCTCTCCGCTCCGGTATACAAAAAATGGTCTGTTTCTTGTCCTAAGCAGTCTCAACGATAAAGTTCGCTCTGATGGGGCCATTTGATACTCCGCCTTTCGTCCGTCTGAAGGTCAGCCCCTCCTTACGGTGCTTGTCTTCATAATCTATTATTTCGTCATCGGTGATCACAGCAGAGATTATCCCTGAAACGATATCAGGGCCATCCATTTGGGGATCTTTGATGGCTATCCACATATTAGGGTAATGCTCAACCATATACTTCCATGTTACGGGTTCATTCATGTCTATCACCTCGCTTCCCGGTCGCATCTTAAGTATAGCATTTACGCTATTTTATAACAAATATAAGATATCATGGTACCATCCCAGGCAGCTCACTCCGTTCGCAGGTCGCCCCGAGCTCCTTGGACCATCCCTGTCGCTGAGTTTCACCAAGAAACTCTGAAAACGCTCCGGGCAAGGAAGTATCCGATCACCCCTTAATCCCCTCAAGGGGAAAGGAAGATATCTCTCGTAGAGATATCCTTTAATACCGCCGCCCCAAAGACAGTCACCCGATATGGAACACTGCCTGTGGGTATCGGTATTCAGTTATAAGCTGTCGTCATCCCTTCCCGATAAAGTCCTCCCTCATGGAGATAATACATCCAACCATTTCCACGCTCTTCTCTCCCACAGCCCTGCCGTCCTTACACTTGCCCTGCCCTGCCATATCCTGTACAGATATTTTCTGACACTTCCACGATACTCATGCCTGTCAAAGGAACCTTAGCTGTCCCCTCAGGAATATCCCCATAATATCCTCTGATACATATCCGGTCTCAATCTCCGCGGCCTCCAGTACGCCCTTCTCCCTGCCAATACCAGCCTCCGTTCCTTCTCCTACCATACCTTTCCCCTTCCATAGGTATGTGCTTGCCGTTGCTAAAGCCATCATGAGGTATTCCCGTCCCATGCGCAAGGACACGAATTTTCATAAAGCGTAAAAATTCTATCAAGTGGCTCCGCCATCCTTGCGCCTATGCCGGGAATACCTCTAAAAGAGATGGCATAGCAAACGGGCTTAAGCCCACACCTACGAAAGGAGAAAGTTATGATAGTAGAAATCACAAAGGCAAGCATCGACAAGGATCAGGTTGTACTGGAAGGCACGAATCTTGAGACCGTTTTCGTTTCAGAGGATCTTTTCGAGGACATCCCTGAGGAGACCGTAAGGTTCGTCTTTGACAGGCATGAGCACCGTGGCTCCGCCATCAAGTACCTCTACAAGGTATGCCAGGGACAGGCCAAGTGCAAGAACGCCAGGTCCATGGGAGAGAAGATCGAGGCTCTGGTTGGCTGCATCATCTCCCTGAGCGCGTCCTTCATCGAGAAGGCATAAGTGCCAGCTTAAAACTGAATACCGGTACCCACAGGCAGGCTTCCATATCGGGAGCCTGTCTTCTTTTGTGGCGGCTGACAATGAGGAACCCCCCACCTGTTGCGCGCCCCGGGCACGGTAAAGCATTGTGCCCAAGCCCGGTTCCTCAAACTCTTCCCCGTATTATGGCCTGCGGCCATGGGAATTTTTGCTATGTGATGTGTGTAAATAGT
>CACZNY010000059.1 GCA_902782655.1 uncultured Lachnospiraceae bacterium | reverse complement strand
TTAGTGTACTGCCGTTTACTTCATCGCTACCTTTATCACTTCCCACCCGTAATATCCGCGGATATGGTTTACGATCACTTCATCTCCTGCATTGCATGACGGAAGATGTCTGTCCGCTACGGCAAATCTGCCGCCATTGATCTCGTATACCTGATATCCCTTTCTCTGGCACTCCTCGAATACTCCGCCGTATGGTACTCCTTCCGGATAAGGATCTACCATAACGATCCCTGTGACTGTTGCCCCCTCCTGTCCGGGCTCCAGCTTTCCTCCACTCGCCTGTGCCATTGCCTCATCGTTAAGCTTCATGTTCTCAGCCATTTTATTTTCCTCCGTATGATCGTTTCAGCTGTGTTTTTGTGCTTCTGTATGATTATACGGAAGGGAAATATGACATGACAGCGTATTTGCGCATTCGGTCGATTATGATGTCTATCCGGTTGATTCTTATCAGATCATATCAAAAAACGGCATCCGGGGGCAGGATCATCTGTCCTTCCTCTTCTTAAACTCCATCTTATCTTCATACATTGCCTTATCGGCGCGTTTGAATACAAGCTCTACGGTATTGTCGTCTGAAGCATACTCCGCCATTCCGGAAGCAGCTGAAAACCTTTGCCACGGATCCGCTGCGGTGTCGCCAAACGACTTTTCAAATGCCGTCTTAAGCTCATCCAGCCTGCTGATCCTTTCCCTGTAATCCTCTCCCTGGAGTATGACTACAAATTCGTCGCCGCCTATACGGAATACAGGAGAGTGCTTGTAGGTATTACATATAAGACTGCAGCAGCCCTTCAGATATACGTCACCGAAGGAATGGCCGTAATTGTCGTTTATCTGCTTCAGTCTGTTGACATCTACCATGACAATGGCGAATATGGTTTCCTCTTTTTTCCTTATGGCTTCATTCAGCTCACTTATCTTACGGGAATAAGCCGCCTTGCTTCCCACACCGGTCAGAGGATCCCGGTATGCTTCCCTGCTTATCTGTCCGATCTGCTTCTCCTTATCCCTTATATCATTCTCAGCCCTTTCCTTATCCCGCTGCATAGCCTCCAGATCATTAAGGTAATCAACTATATTCAGCTGCATTTCCTTAATTTCCCTGTAGATATCCTCTATCTCATCCCTGCTTTTTATATTGAGATCTATGACTCCCGACTGCTCATAGTCCTTCCCTTCAGCCGGGGCGAACTTTTTCATTTCCACCGTGATCTTATTGAGCGGTCTCACTATGGATCTGTCCACGACAAGGATCGCCAGGGTAAGGACTAAGGCGGTCAGTAGAAAAGCGCCTATTATCGTATATATCAGATTGCTCTTTCTCTGCGCCATTATTTCATCCATGGCGACATCACAGCCTACGTTGCAGACCACATTTCCCTCTTCATCGAGGATCGGAACGTATGCAGAGCACAGCCAGCCCCAGTCTCCATATGAGATGGTCGGCTCGACCTCGCTTGATGCATCCACCTCCCGAAGCTCCGGCTCTCTTTCCTCATAGAAGCCGGTTTCATAGATCGGCTCATTATCATCATCCATAAGATACATATCATACTGTGCATCCTTATCTCCGATAGCGATAATGTAAAGGTATTCTATGTCGTCCATATTACGGAGATAGCGGATAAGGATCTCCCGGTTCTTTACATAGCCTTCCCAGAGCCCCTTGCTCTTCAGATATTCCTCTATAAGAGCCTCATCATCGTTTTGCTCAGCCTGATCACGTACAGCCTGATATTCCTCAGATTCTGCCACGGCTCTGAGCTCCTTAAAGTATTCGGCATCAACGAATGAAGCAAAGTTTCTGGCGGAGGTGATCGTCAGATTCTTAAAGTATCTGTCTATCTGATTTGAGTTGATAATATAGGCGATGACAGCCATTCCGAAGGCCGCCAGGAAAACAGTGGCTCCGATGAAAAGATACATCTTTCTTCCGACTGAAAACCTGTTGTTTTTCCTGTCCATGAATAACCCCTTGTTCCACCGTTAAGCGTTACGGCAAAGAGACACAAAAAACTCCATTTACTGCTGTATTTAAGGCAGAAGTCTATCCCAAATACTCATATAATGCAAATTTACATTAAATCTTATGATTCAGACGCCAAGCGAAGACCTTTTCGGGCTTATTTACTCAGCGTCTGTGATCGTCCCTCTGCTCCTTCATCCGGTACATTTTCTCATCCGCCAGGGCAATATACTCATCCAGATCAGTCATGCCTTCCTTGGGCGGCAGGAGGACCCATCCGTAGCTGGCTCCTATCATGTACGGATTGCTGTGTGAAGCATTATACTGCTTCAGCCCCCTGTCGATCTCCTCCCCCATTTCCTCAGGCTCCCGGCTGTCCTTATCTATAGCCGCCATGATCAGAAATTCATCTCCCCCCGTGCGGACTGTCTTCGCCCCCTCCGGGGCTGCTTTCAAAAGCTCTGAGGATACGGCAGCTATAGCTTCGTCGCCGGCTGCATGCCCGTAGGTATCATTGAGATACTTCAGTCCGTTGAGATCCGTTACGCAGACGAAAAGATATTTTCCGCTTTCGTAAGCCTCTCTCAATACGATATCCGTATAATATTTCATTCCTTTTCTGTTATAGCAGCCCGTCTGCTGATCTGTCATGTTTTCCACGAACAAAGCGTCATACCTGTCCTGCAGATCCATCACCTGCATCCGGGTCTTAGCTTCCCTCTTAAGCTCTGCTGATTTCCTTTCATGGATATCATGAATAAGGAAAAGACATTCACTTCCGCCGCTCTTATCCTCCCGGGTGGAATTGCATATGATCACTTCAGACCAGAAATAGCTCCTGTCTGTATGTCTTATCCTGCATTCCATCGAAATATAAACCCTTTCTGACAGCCATTTCCGCAGTGATTCGGGATCCGTAAATCTTATGAGGGCATCTCTGTCTTCAGGATGAGCGTTAATACAGAGAGTATTGCAGAATTCCCGAAAGCCGGCTGCATCCTCGCATATATTCCTGACTTCAGGGTTCAGATCGATTATGCTGTATGAGCCCTCATCGATATTGACAGCCAGTATCATCTGGTAAAGGCTTCTGACCGCATTGCCGACGTTCTGTTTTATTTCTTTTTCTGATATACCCACCTTTTCCTCCATCCTTCCTTTAGCCCTGTCTGCTGAACATATAACAGAAGGCCTGTGTGCGGCCGGCAAAGGGATGCTTCTTCAAAAGCTCCGCTATCTCCTCCTTCGTATACCAGGCCGATGATATCTCCTCAAACTCAGATTCGTTTTCCTTGCGGAATTCACCTTTTGCCGTGCAGACAATGGTGAGGTTCTTTTCATTGGAGAAGCCTATCGCGGAATAGCTCTCCCCTATCACATCCTCCACCTTCAGAAGCTCCAGCCCCGTCTCCTCATAAAGCTCCCTCTTTGCGGCCTCCTCGGGCGTCTCTCCTTCATCGATAAGCCCGGCCGGGAAATTATACACAAAGCAGCCCGCGGCCATCCGGAATTCCTTATCCAGCAGTATCCGCTCATGCTTTTCGTCATACACCACCAGCACCACTGCCTCCACATCCGGATTGTTAAGATCCTCAAG
>CACZNY010000058.1 GCA_902782655.1 uncultured Lachnospiraceae bacterium | reverse complement strand
GTGGCCATGATGATGTTTGTGTTCTCAGCGTGCGCAGGGAGTCCACCAAACGATAGCGTAGTTTCAACGAGTGGACAGGAAGAGATTTTCAAAGAGACGGAAGAAATGACTTTGACAGCTTCCTTAAAATTATGACAGGGATGGAACGTCAGAAAAGGAAGAAGGAAAGATCCGGTCTCTTGGCCTGTCGAACTGGTATGTGGAAGAACTGACAGAGTTTCTGCCGCTGATCACCATTACTCCGGCTCTTGTTCAAAATGAGATCCATCCGTATTATCAGGAACAGGATGTTGTACCGTTTATTCAGGATAAGGGAATTGTGGTTCAATGCTGGTATCCATTGGGTGGAAGAGGATATACTTCGGAACTGCTTGGTGATGAGACCATAAAATCCATTGCGAAGGCACATGAGGTATCATCGGCACAGGTCGTCCTTAGATGGGATCTGCAAAGAGGCATCGTGGTCATACCTGGATCGGGTAATCCGGATCATATAAAAGAGAACCTCAATCTGTTCGGGTTTGAACTGACAGAAGATGAAATGGAACGGATTTCCTTGTTGGATCGAGGCGAAAAGCATGACTGGTATTAAAATATATACAACAATATGACGAACACAGGGGGACTAAAGCAATAAAACAGGAGAAAAAACGTTCAGCTAATCTATGGAGGAGACTCCATAAGGAAGCTTTGTGGAGTACCTTTGTGTTACAGATGTAGACAAGGATAGTATTGTGCTACAGGAAGAGAATGAATAAGTAAATTATATTTTTACTATGTACCTTGTTGCTGACCGGATGCGGCAGGGAGGATCGGAAAGCAGATGATCAGAATATCGTAATTACTTCTGCTGACCTGAAGGACGGGGAATGGAATGATGTGATAACACATACAGCATTTGGCGAAAACAAATCCCCCCAACTATCATGGAATGCAGTAGATGGTGCCGGATGCTATGCGATAATCATGATAGATCCGGATGGGAACAACTGGCTTCATTGGATAGAAACGGATATCAGGCAAAACGATATTCCAACAGGATATTCTTCGAATGACAAGTATATTGGACCATATCCACCCGCGGGAACCCATCATTATATTGTTTATGTATATGCCTTAAGTTTTATACGGTTGCTTTCTCGGCGATCAAATCCGTAAGAGCATATCCGATGAGTGCGTCAGGATCGTTATCGGGGCTTATCCAATCATCTATCTTGTCTTCCGGGAGCATAAGCGGCATCCTGTCATGTATCCTTGACAGCTCTTCAGTAGAGGGCTTTGTAATGACGGCAAAGACTGGATAGCCATTTTCCATACGATAGAGTCCGCAGAGCCATGTGACGGATTTACCCGTTGGCTGGATCACATATTTATCGCTTTTTTTTGATCCGTCAGGACCATCTTTGGCGTGCTCCCACTCAAAATACCACGAAGCGGGCACGACGCAGCGATGCTTAGCCCATGCGTCGCTGAATAAAGGCTTGGCAGAAGCGGTTTCAATGCGGGCGTTCACAACGGGCTTCTGCTTTCCCTCCACCGTGATAGTAAAGCCCCATTTCATCGGATAGACAGCCCTTTCCCCTCGACCGTTTGGTGCGAGTACGGGAGCAACATCAGTGGGGTGCACTTCACCCGATGTGACCATCGGTTTGGAGAGTTCGATCTGAAACTTCCGTGCCAGCCTGGTAGTAAGCGCAGTATCTATTATAGAGGATAGAACAGTCTCGTCCCTGTCCATGAAGTATCTGGTACACATACGTTTTCCGGTATTCTTTGGTATTCCAGCTTTATTCCTGCAAGGATACATCTGTGATATTGTACAACAGTATAGCAGAGCCGTCATCCATTATAACCACGTCTTCCAGCATATCTACCTGATGTATGCAGCCTGTAAAGGTAATATAGGAGCCGCCGGGTTTTGATGGATCGGGTACGTAATAAGTGATGCTGACCGGATTATGTGAAAGCAGCGCAAGGCGCAGGGTGCGGTCTATATCATTCCTGGCATCATCATCAAGCAGTCTTTTGGACTTGGTCACACGCGTTGTTTCATTCACGGCCTCGTCATAGCCGGAGAGGGCAGCGAACGGTGAAAACTGAGCAGCCCTCTGCATCATGGACATAGGCTTTCTTTTCCTTGATCTGTAATGCGGGTGGTCAATTATCTTACTGTAATCATTCATGCCTTGTGTCCTCCTACCTGTCTGTTCCTTTCCCTTGCCGTAGCTCCCTTCAGGAAGTTTGTACCCTTGAGAAGGGCATTTTTTCCGTATCTGCTCTTTATTTCAAGCGTGGCAAGCTGGATGGCGGTTTCTTTCTGTACCATTTCCTTTTCTGCCTGTCTCTGCCGCTCGCGTTCCTCATAATCGGTGAAGAGGTCAAGCTGTTCATATTCCTCCTGAGTCAGAAGGGAACGGGATGTTATATTGCAGGCACAGATTACCACACGCCTTATCATAAGCGTCCTGTCCGTGATGCGCTCATAAAGGGATACCACGGCATCCGTGATGATGCGTGTGGATGC
>CACZNY010000057.1 GCA_902782655.1 uncultured Lachnospiraceae bacterium | reverse complement strand
CGGATCAAAGATCACAAGATCTGCGGGCTTCCCGATACTCAGATCTCCAGCGGGTATACCATAAAGCCTTGCCGGATTTACACTCATGAGCTCTATGAGGCGGAACAGGGTTAAATGCCCCGCATCCACCAGCTTAGTTATTCCGAGGGACAGCGCCGTCTCAAGCCCAACCATCCCGGACGGGCACTTTAATATTTCCCTGCTTTTTTCCTCCTCCGTATGAGGCGCATGGTCAGTTGCTATAAGATCAAGCGTGCCGTCGGACAAGCCTTCTGCCACCGCCAGCCTGTCCTCCTCGGTTCTGAGCGGCGGATTTACCTTCGCCCGGCTGCCTTTAAGTGTCACTGCTTCCTCGGTCAATGAGAAATGATGTGGAGCCGCCTCCGCGTGTATAAGCCCTCTTCCGTCTTTTGCCTTATACCTCCTTATCAGCTCCACACTTTCCCTGGCGGATACATGCTGGATATCAATCCTCGCTCCGGTATCAAGCGCCAGCTTCAGATCCCTTTCGATCATGGTATACTCAGCCCTGCGGTCCGCGCCTCTTATTCCCATGGCCTCGGATACTTTTCCACTGTTTATCCCCGCCTCCCATACATATGCAGGATCCTCTTCATGAAAGCTCAGCACAGTATCAAGCCGGACGGCTTCCTGCATTGCTTTTTTTACAAGCCCGGCATCAGTGACAGGCGAGCCGTCATCGGTAAAGCCTGCTGCTCCTGCCTCCTTAAGCCCGGCCATATCCGTAAGCATCCTTCCGTTGCGTCCCTCAGTCAAAGCTGCCGTCTGATAAATATGTATGTCTTCCTGCGCGGCTCTTTCCAGAATGCTGCCTAAAACAGCTGCACTGTCAACCGCCGGGATGGTATTTGCCATGCATACTACTGAAGTATACCCTCCCGCAGCAGCCGCAAGGGCTCCTGTATGAAGCGTCTCCTTCTCTGTCTGTCCCGGATCCCTGAAATGGGCATGTACATCAACCAGCCCCGGGGATGCTATAAGACCTGCAGCATCTATTATCTCCCCATCTGAATTTCCGCTTCCCGCGATCACACCGCCGTCAATGAAAATATCTCTTATTTCGTCCGTAGCATTAGCCGGATCTATAACCCTCGCATTCCTTATAAGCATCTTATCCGGCTCATTCCTGCTCTGCCATAAGCATTTCCTTTATCTTTTCCTGACAATACTCTGCTATATGCTTCTGTTCCTCTTTATCAAGCGTCTTTGGATCTATAGCGGCTCCGTATGACAGTGTAACCCTGTTTCCCTTTATACGGGGAAACTGCCGCTCAAATATCTCTCTGGTACCATGGATCGCCACAGGCACTATCTTTATACCGGATTTCAGGGCTATCTTGAAAGACCCCTCCTTAAACGGGTTCATATCCAGCTCCGATTCTCCCGTAGATCTGGTCCCTTCCGGATAAATCAGTATGGATATACCGTTCTTTGCATCCTCAATACAGCCTAAAATCACCTGCAGGCTCTGCTTCATGTCGGATCTGTCCATAAAGCGGCAGCGCATAAGAATCATCCACCAGCTGAGGATAGGAACCTTTTTTATCTCCTTTTTGGCCACTATCGCGGTAGCTCTGAACATCTGCGCATAAAGCAGCACTATGTCAAACATGCCTCTGTGATTTGCTACATAAAGCACGGCCTCCTCCTTCGGGACATTCTCCTTGCCCTTCACCGTGACCTTAGCCCCTGCGAGGACTCCGACCACTCTGAAGGCCCATGAGATCATTGCCTGTGCGTAACGGTCTCTTGCCGGCATACTGAAAAGGCCGATCAGATACCCGACCGGTATCAGGATAAGGGACACCAGAAGAAAGGATACTACAAAAAGAAGCACTAAGGTCAGTCTGATCATGCCTTCGTCCCCTTTGCCCCCTTCAGTCCCTTAAGGCTTGAGCTGTTCAGTATATTTGTCTCAAAGCTGAAAGTGACCCTTTCCTCATCGCGTTTGCGTTTGATCGCAAGCTCTATCAGCCTGTCCAGGAGTTTGGTGTAAGACATACCGGCGGGCTCCCAGAGATAAAATGAAAGCGAGCCCGGGATGGTATTGATCTCATTAAGGAAAAGCTCTCCGCTGTCCCCGTCTATCATAAAATCAAACCTTACCACACCGTTACAGTTAAGGCATTGGAAGGCCCGTATCGCAAGCTCCTGTATCCTTTTTGTCATCTCCTCCGGGATAGGTGCTGGTATCTTCCTCGCGACCCCTGCCATTCCCTTTGATGCTCCGCCTCCCTTCGATGTCTTACCTCCGGACATATATTTATCTTCATAGGACAATATCTCGTCCGAGTGATATGGCTCCTCGCAAAATGAAGCCTGCGCCTCGTCCATATCACCAAGGACAGAGCAGTTGATCTCCTGAAGCTTCATGATCGCATGCTCTGCCAGGATGACGTTTGCAAAGGTAAATGCACTGTCCAAAGACCTGATCAGGCCTTCCCTGTCGTGAGCTACCGAAATGCCTACAGATGAACCTGAATTTACCGGCTTCACTATCACAGGATACCCGATCCCTTCCTCAATATCCTCTGTCAGCCGCTCCATATCCTTATAATCCTTCGTCGTATATCTCCTGCATTTGAGCACCGGTATGCCATTATCAGCAAAGACCGTCTTCATGATATACTTGTCCATACCAACGGCCGCGCTTGTCACGTCACAGCCCGCAAAGGGAATCCCCCAGGTCTTGATATACCCCATGAGCGTACCGTCCTCAACATTAGTCCCATGGACTATGGGCAGCAGCACATCGAGCTCTACAGGCTTCATTCCGAACATTTTCTGAGGGTAGGGCGCCAGCAGATAGTGCCCGTTTTCCTTTACCGGCATGACCCTCTGGGAGGCCCTGAGCAGTAACGGGATATCCTTATAGGCTTCAATATTACCTATATCACTCCCCACATACAGTTCGTTCTCCTTTGTAAGGTATATGGCAGTCGCCTCATACTTATCCTTATCAAGACTCTGCATGGCCTGCAAGGCTGATATGACCGAGACTTCATGCTCGACTGACTTCCCTCCGAATATTATTCCTACCCGTATCTTCATTATCTCCCCCTGCCTGCGGGATCGTCATGTATATCCTGAGCCGGATGACCGCCCCACGGTATATGCATGATCCCTGCCGTTACCCGGTATAATTATCTGTCAGATCATTTTCTATCAGCACCGTTTTCCGTGCCTCGCCCGGTATACGGCGCACATATGCCATTGCTTCATTAAAAGATGGTGCAATATAAAGCCTTTCTGCAGGAAAAGCCTTATCCATAAGCCCCTGCTTTATCGCATCGGTATTTGCGTTGTCAACTATTACCGCATAATCAGCTGCATCAGCTATCTTCGAGCCGAACTCCTGATTGAGCCGCACCTGTTCGGATCCAAGCTCTACCATACCGGGTGTGACCACAACCCTGATGTCCTCCGTGAAAAGTGAAAGTGTTTTCAGGGCAGCCTCGGCTCCTGAAGGGTTGGAATTATAAGCGTCGTCTATTATTGTAAGCTCTCCCTGCTCTATAAGATTCAGTCTGTGCTCCACGGGATTTAGCCTCCTCACAGGCAATACCAGCTCCTTAAGGCCTATACCCAGCTCATGGCTCACCGCTATGGCACCAACCACATTTACTACATTGTGTTCGCCGATAAGACGCATACTGTAACGGCAGCTGCTCCCATCAGGCGCGGTGAGCAAAAATTCCGTTCCGCCCCTGCCGGTCTTTATATCAGACGCGCTGTAGCTTCCGCCGTTCTTTATTGAGTATGTGACCGCCCCTGCATATTTATTGTACGATGCGATATAATCATTATCGATATTCAGAAAAATCCTCGCTTCCTCTCCTGTCTTTTCAAACACGGCATCCGGAAGCTCGAACTTCGTTCCCTGAATGTTTTCAATAGTCCTGAAGCTCTCCAGATGCTGGGGTCCTATGGATGTTACTATCCCGTAATCCGGATGTACCATATCGCACAGTTCCTTTATATCACCTACATTCCTCGCTCCCATTTCGCAGATAAATATCTGGTGAGTCGGGCGCAGCATCTCATTTATCGTCCTGGTCACGCCCATGGGAGTATTATATGATTCAGGGGTAGCCAGCACTTCATATCCGGCGGATAGAAGTTCTTTCAGATAAAATTTGACCGAAGTCTTGCCATAAGAACCCGTTACTCCTAT
>CACZNY010000056.1 GCA_902782655.1 uncultured Lachnospiraceae bacterium | reverse complement strand
GTTTGCCACGCCTGCTGTATCAAGCGTACCGCGGATAATGTGGTATCTTGTACCGGGAAGATCCTTTACTCTGCCTCCACGGATCATGACCACGCTGTGCTCCTGGAGATTGTGACCTTCTCCGGGAATATAGCTCGTGACTTCGATTCCGTTTGAAAGACGCACACGGGCAATCTTTCTGAGCGCCGAGTTAGGCTTCTTAGGTGTAGCAGTCTTTACAGCCGTGCATACGCCTCTCTTCTGAGGAGACTTTGTAGCTGTGGCCTTCTTCTGCAGGGAATTAAAACCCTTCTGGAGTGCCGGTGCCGTGGACTTCTTTACGGAAGTCTGTCTGCCCTTCCTTACTAACTGGTTGAATGTTGGCATTAAGTTTCACCTCTTTTCTTTTTAAGTATAGTATCTGCCATTCAAAAACAGATTAAAGGGCGTGTCCTGAAGACACGCCCAAGTATTATATGACTTATTATCCTGCAATGTCAAGAATTTCCTGATTTTCTTACTCTGTTACCAGATCCTCCTCTATGACAGCTGTATCATCTGTTTCGATCATCTCTTCTTCCGCATCATCTTCATTGACTTCTATCTTTTCATCAAAGTCGATCGCATCTCCTATTGACGGAGCATCTGTATTGAGATCAATAGTTCTGTATCTCTTCATTCCGGTACCGGCAGGAATGAGCTTACCTATTATCACGTTCTCCTTCATTCCTATAAGCTTGTCGACCTTGCCCTTAATAGCAGCGTCGGTAAGAACTCTTGTAGTCTCCTGGAATGAAGCCGCCGACATAAAGGAATCTGTGGCAAGAGAAGCTTTTGTAATACCGAGCATCTCCTGTGTGCCCTCTGCCGGCTCCTTACCCTCTGATACAAGCCTTTCATTCATATCATCAAAATCAAGGACATTCATAAGTTCTCCGGGCAGCACATCCAGAGCATCATGAGACTCTGTAATACGAACCTTCTTAAGCATCTGATGTACGATCACTTCGATATGCTTGTCATTGATCTCCACTCCCTGCAGCCTGTATACCCTCTGAACCTCGCGGAGAATATAATCCTGTACGGCACGCAATCCTTTAATACGGAGAAGATCGTGAGGATCCACCGATCCCTCGGTTATCTCCTCTCCGGCATCGATATGTTTGCCCTCTTCTACCTTCAGTCTTGATCCGAATGGGATAAGATAGCTTTTGGCCTCACCTGTTTCAGCATTTGTGACCACTACTTCCTTCTTTACGATGTCATCCTTGCTGATAGTGTCCTCTTCATCGCCTCCGGCAACTGACACTGTGAGAGATTCCTTCTTTCTCTCCCTTATTGAAATATCACCCTCTATCTCGGAGATAATAGCAAGTCCCTTGGGCTTTCTGGCCTCAAAAAGCTCCTCAACTCTGGGAAGACCCTGTGTGATGTCCGATCCGGCAACTCCTCCCAGGTGGAAGGTTCTCATGGTAAGCTGTGTTCCGGGTTCTCCGATTGACTGAGCTGCAATAATACCCACTGCTTCACCGACCTGCACAGCCTCTCCCGTCGCCATATTTGCGCCATAGCACTTTGAACATATTCCGTTCTTGCATCGACAGGTCAGCACTGTTCTTATACGGATCTCCTCTATAGGCTCTCCATCCTTCACTCCTGAAGCGATGATCTGCTCTGCCCTTCTGGGAGTGATCATATGATTTGCACCGACTATGAGATTTCCCTTATTATCATAGATATCCTCGCAGGAAAATCTTCCTGTGATCCTGTCAAGGAGGCTCTCAATTACGCCCTTTGTCTCGTCCTTGTCGTCATCACGATTTTTGTCACGGAAAGCACGGACTACCATTCCAGGTATCACATCCTTACCCTCTGCGCAATCCTGCTCTCTTATGGTAAGCTCCTGAGACACGTCCACCAAACGTCTGGTCAGATATCCCGAGTCAGCAGTCCTCAGAGCGGTATCCGAAAGACCCTTCCTTGCTCCGTGAGCAGACATGAAGTACTCCAGCACGTTAAGTCCCTCACGGAAATTACTCTTTATGGGAAGCTCGATGGTATGTCCGGTCGTATCAGCCATAAGACCTCGCATACCCGCCAGCTGCTTGATCTGCTTATCCGAGCCTCTGGCTCCCGAGTCAGCCATCATGTAGATATTATTATACTTATCAAGGCCTGCCAGCAGTCCCTTGGTCAGCGCATCATCCGTATCCTTCCATGTCTGTATGACCTCGTTATATCTCTCTGAATCAGTGATGAGACCTCTCTTGTAATTCCTTGAAATCCTGTCCACCTGATCCTGAGCTTTGTCAAGCAGCTCCTGCTTCTCTGAAGGAACAGTCAT
>CACZNY010000055.1 GCA_902782655.1 uncultured Lachnospiraceae bacterium | reverse complement strand
GCTAATCTGTTACGCATAATTCTATCCCTTTCCCTCTCCTGTTATTCCTGCACGCTTCTTCATAATCCCGGACTGCTGATGATTTCGGCCGGCAGCCGATTCCGGTCGCTAGTGGAGCGAATAATAATTAACTACCTCGAACTCCCGGAGCGCCTTTTCTTCATAGATCATTGCTTTCTGTAATAGCCATTATCACTGTATTTCTTCCACTTGTTATACATCTGCCTGTGGTTATTCTTAATATATTCCCGTATCTTTGCCATATCTCTTTCGTTGACACAGCCCGAACGCTGTACTTTGGTATCGCCGTTTTCATAAACATACAGCTTCGCCGAGGTGCATTTTGTCATATTGGCATCACCGGCATGTACGTGCATAGCCTCTATTACACATTTTGCAGTGAAGTAAAGATAGTATCCTGCTACCATGTCAGGCACATACTTAGGCATATGAACTTCCTTCATCGGTCACAAGCTCACTGAGAAGATCAACGTTTCGCCTGACTATCGCCATAGTCCTGCGCTGCATGGTTTCGCTCATGCTTGAGGAAAGGATCGCATAATCCTTAAGCCTCAATATCATACGCGCATTACGCCGGGCCATGTTTACTATCTCTATCTCTGCATCATCCGTACTGCTTTCATGCCGGAGGAAAGCAATATTATCCGATATCATGAGTGCTTCGTCTCTGTAGCGGTCATGCTCAGGCTCTCCCGGTTTACCAAGCCTTAATTCCATCTGCTCAGGAAAGCGATCCCCGCAGCCATATTCTTCAAATTCAGCCTTGATATCGAAATACTCTTCTTCTGTATAGATAACATTGTCGTCTGAATAGTACACGTTTATATGCGCACAGCCGTCCGCTATCCTGTTTACATTTTTAAGGGCGATAAGATTCTTAGGTCCCATGAACCTGAAATGAAGATCCTCGTATTCAATATGGATATCACGTCCCTCATTATAGAGCCAGACTGTTTTCCTCTCAGACCTGCCATAATAAAGACTATCCATGGAAACATTCAAAGCCCGGGATATCTTCGCCAGATTCCCCGCAGAGACGGAATCCATCGATGTGTGGCCGGAAACAATATCTGCCAGTGTCGAATACGGAACTCCGCTAAGCTTTGAAAGCCTGTATAACGATATGTTTTTTTCCTTAAGAAGCTCTTCTATCATATTCCCAAACACCCTTTTCTATTATAACGGCCTGCCGTTATAACGTCAAAGATGCCGTTCCTTCCTGTCCCCTCCTGCAGCTTTTCAGGCCAATGGATAGCCATTCTTTACCTTTCTAAAATCGAGTAGGGGAGAAGCATTCCTACTGGATAGCCTCGTGGCTTTCATATGCTGATTTTTCTGTTGTCTGCCAACCGTCCGGTCTATCGCACCCGGTATGAATGTGAAGTATTTCTGTCGCTTCCCGACTGTCCGGCCCATTAAGTCCGGTATGAATGTCAGATTTTTAAGGTGTCAGCACACCTGACAGTCTCCTGTCGAAATAAAGAAGATAGTATACTGACCTGGCAGTGCTCAGTACACCGTGACCGTGCAGGTGTCGTAAACTGTTCCGTCTATCTTTGTCGAGATCACGGCGGTTCCCCGGGATATTCCCCTGACCTTGCCGCCCTGCGTCACTGTCGCCACAGTATTGTCCGATGATACCAGAACCGTATTTTTGCTCTTATTCAAAAGCTTCAGCTTCATGGACTTACCCGGCTTCAGATTTATGGATCTCTGATCTATGAGAGGCTTCAATACCGTCACCTTGCATACATCATATACCTCGCCGTTCACCAGAAGGCTTATCTTCGTAAAGCCCGGCGAAATAGCGGTAATGGTGCCGTTATACGCTACCGTCGCCACCTCTTCATTTGATGAAGTAAACACTATGGATGATGCTGAGTTCTTGTTTACAACAGAAAGCTTTTTAGTCTTGCTTTCAAGCATGGATATCTCGCCCTTCTTAAAGCAGGGAAGCTTCACCGTATAAGTGGCACTGACGCTGCCGTACTTGTAATAAACAGTAAGCTTTGACTTGCCGCCCTTCTTTACAGTCACATTGCCGCCGTCATCCACGCTCAGCACGGACGGATCCGAGGAATCATATCCCACAGGCTTCAGCCTTGAGACACCTGAAACCTTTCTGTTTATATTAAAGGAATCCCAGTTATAAAGAGTGGCATTCTTAAGCACAGGCTTTTCCACATAGATGGTATAGTTCTTATTATAGGGATTTGTCCCCTTCCCGATGGCAGTGATCAAGGCCTTGCCCGCGCTCTTCCCTGTCACCACTCCGTATTTATTCACCGAGGCTATCCCCTT
>CACZNY010000054.1 GCA_902782655.1 uncultured Lachnospiraceae bacterium | reverse complement strand
AGGGCTGTTTTTGCAACCTGAGCCACACCCCGCTATCTCATTGCATTTTATTACGGTAATGCAAACAGTGTCAACTACGTTATTATATCCGGCAAAGCCTGAAATCAGGATCCTTTCCCTCAACAAGCGTAAGGATGATATATGTAGGTTCACGCCCGTCCTGTCTGGGAAAAGAAAGTGATCCCGGGTTGATCACCCATAAATCCCCCTCTCTTTCTATCATAGGCCTGTGTGTATGGCCGTACATCACTATGTCAGCTTTTCTTGAAAGGGCTTCCTCCACCAGTCTTTCCGTTCCCATTGAGACGCCGTAGCCGTGTCCATGGGTTATAAAGATATGCTTTCCCTCTGCGTCAAGCTCCAGCTCTGCAGGCAGTCTGCAGAAAAAATCATTATTCCCCTTGACTATGGGGACGGACAGACATCTGGTATGCTGCCTGATCCAGTCCTCGCCGCCCTCAGTATCTCCGCAGTGTATCAGCATATCTACAGGCTCCTCTTTCCGAAGGACCATCATGAGGGTTTCATGTCTTCCATGTGTATCGCTGACTATCAGTATTTTCATATGCCTGCCTCAGAAAGCACAGCTCTCATATGCCTTAGCGCCTTTCCTCGATGAGATATCAGGTTTTTGGATTCAGGAGAGATATCTGCAGACGTCATTCCAAATTCAGGCAGGAAAAATATAGGATCGTAGCCGAACCCATTGGCTCCTGAGATCTCATGAGCGATACAGCCCTCCATTGATTCCCTAACCGTAATCTCCCTTCCTGAAGGAAGTATGGTAGCCACGGCACAGACAAACCTGGCTGTCCTGTCCCTGTCCGGCACATCCCTCATCCGCTCTAAAACAGCCGCATTCTTTTTTTCATAAGATGTATCATGCCCCATAAACCTTGCCGAATGGATGCCCAGCTCACCCTTTTCACCCCCCAGATAATCTATGCACAAGCCGGAATCATCCGCCATTACTATTGAAGTCCTGTCTGAATTCTCAAATACAGCCCTCGCTTTTATCAAAGCATTTTCCTCAAAGCTCTCTCCGTTTTCTTCCGGATCGGAATCGATCCCGGCATCGGCTGCCGTTACGATCTCATAATCAAGTCCCGCCATTATCTCACGGATCTCGCGAAGCTTATTTTTATTACCCGTTCCGAATATTATCCTCATCTTTCTTATCAATCCTCCTGCATAAGCCAGGCTAATATCACTCTGGCAACTGTTTCCGTATATGATCCTTCTGACATTTTAAGCGCTTCCGCCTTATTAGTCACATAGCCAGTATAGATATCAACCTCTCTTACCCCGCTCTCCCCGGCTTCACCGGCAGATTTTCTGTTTTGTATAGTAACTCCAAGATCCTGCTGGCCGGTTTCCGAAGCTATGACAGAAATAAGTCCTTTTACTCCGTTCTGCTCCTCTCTCTCATTGGTTACTCCCCGCACACCGTTTGTCACACGCGTTTTTTCATCCGCATCAACGTGAAGCGTCACATAAATATCCGGCTTCAGAAGCTCTATCAGCCTCGCCCGATCCTGATCAGAAACCGCCTCATCAGTGCTTCTCGTCAGATATATCCCTCCTATGCCCGTAGACGCAGCGACATCCGAAATCCTCTTTGCTATATCAAGTGTGAGATCCTTTTCACACACACCGTATGCACTGTTTCCGATGTCCTCTCCTCCATGAGGCGCATCTATCACGTATACATGGCCGTATAGTTCTTTGGGCGTATTAAGCTCGAGAAAAAGCTTATTGGGAATCAGATGAACCGTTGCGATGTAATATCCGTCAGTGGAAATATTAAACTCGGCCATCTTGTCGGAATGATCAAAAACAACCGAAGCTATCCCCTTTTGAGAGCCGGTAAGCTGATTTCTGTAATAAAAGCTTTTATCCTCGGTAGGGATCCTTATCCGTATCAGTGATGCTGCCTTATCCTCAAACACACTGATCTTGTCAGTCTCCGTATCGATATCCAGTGGTATGCCGAGACTTATCTCTGTACCGAAGGTCATACCCTCCACAAGCTGTATATCACTCTCGTCATCCAATGTCGTACTGACAACATCGCTCCCGTATTCAGGAGAACCGTCCTCCAGCCTCATATTTCCGGCATATACAGCATTTTCCGTAAACAAATACAACATTATCGGCATACATATGATCGTAGCAGCCACGGTTACGATCAAAAGACCGTATCTTTTCATCCCCCACCCGTGCTCCTTTGCCTCAAAGGCGGCTTAGGCCCCGGAAAGCTCAGGAACCTTGCCTGGATCATACCGTTATAAAGCTTTCTGTTTTTGGCGGATTTTCTTCCCACATAACGTTCAGCATCGGCATAAGAGGTTATCATGTACAAAGACCAGGTCTCAAGCCGTCTCATTGCCTTTCCCAGATCGGAATAGATACCGGGCAGGGTTTCCAATGTTTCTATTCTTTCGCCATATGGAGGATTCGTGATGATGAAACCGTATTTACCGTGGTGGGAGAGCTCGGCTACGGGTCTCTGCTGAAAATGTATAGTGTCCTCCACTCCCGCACGTCTGGCATTATCCCTGGCCAGCGCTATAACCTCAGGATCCAGGTCATAGCCCTGTATATCACAGCTAAGATCAGACAGGATCTCTGACTGTGCCTCTGCAACAGCATCATACCACAGCTTTTTATTGATTATGTTCGTCCATCTTTCCGATGTATAGCCTCTCCCCATGCCCGGAGCGATGTTTTTTGCTATCATCGCGGCTTCTATCGCAAAAGTCCCGGACCCGCAAAATGGATCTACCAGATGTCTGTCTGCCTTCCATGGCGTCAGCATGATCAGTGCTGCAGCCAGGTTCTCAGCTATGGGAGCCTCTCCCGCATCCGTCCTGTAGCCTCTTTTATGAAGAGAGTCCCCTGTCGTATCAAGCCCCACAGTCACCTTATCTTTATGAATAAATACGCGCAATGGATATTCTTCGCCATCTTCTTCAAAACGCGATATGCCGTATACACCGGAAAGATGATCCACAATCGCTTTCTTGACTATTGACTGAATGTCTCTCGGCGAGAAAAGCTTTGAATTCACCGAAGATGCTTTTTTTACCCAGAATCTGCCGTTCTTAGGTATATAGCTCTCCCACTCCACTGCCTTGATACCCTCAAAAAGCTCGTCGAAGGTCCGTGCTTCGAACTCCGCACAGTCTATAAGCACCCTTTCCGCCGTTCTGAGATGTATGTTCGCCATGACTACAGCATCCGAATCCCCGTGAAAGATCACCCGTCCGTCCTCTGTACGGGCTATCTCGTATCCCAGCTCCTGTATTTCTTTTTTCAGCACTGCTTCCAAACCAAAATGGCAGGGGCAGATAAGATCGAATTTCTGCATGAAAAGAATAATACCACAAAAGCCCCCGGGACGATAGTCCGGGGGCTCCACAAAACGGTTCATATCAGCCTTTTACTGCTCCGACTGCCACTCCTCCGACTATATACTTCGAAAGAACGAGGTAAACTATAATGACAGGGAAGATCGAGAAAGCGATCATCATGTAAACCTGTCCCATATCGAACTTCAGGAAGTCCGCCGATCTCAGCTGCGCGATAAGAATGGGAAGTGTTTTCCTGGTGTCCGTGGTCAGAACCAATGCCGGAGTAAAGTAATTATTCCAGCTGGCAACGAAGGTGAATATCGCCTGTACAGCAATGGCCGGCTTCATAAGCGGAAGCACTATGCTGTTGAAGGTTCTGAATTCTCCTGATCCATCTATACGCGCCGCTTCAAGCAATGCCATCGGAAGTGCAGATTCCATATACTGCTTCATATAGAAGAAAGTAGCCGGCGCTGCTATCGCGGGTATTATGAGCGGCGTAAACGTGTCCATCAGCTTCATCTTCCTCATAAGTTCAATGAAGCCCAGAGCAACAACCTGGGTAGGGATCATCATGACTGCAAGAATAAAGGTAAACATCGCTTTCTTGATCTTAAACTCATACGCGTGTATGGCGTAAGCAGTCATGGTCGAAAAATAGGTTGATAACGCTGCAGCGCATATGGCAATGATAAGGGAATTTTTCATACCGCTTATGACCGGCTGTGTACTGTGCATAAGATTGTTCCAGTTTTCCAGAGCATTTCCCCCGGGGATCAGGGTAAATCCTTTCGTAAGATCCGAATGACTCCTGGTCGCGTTAATAAACAAAATATAAAACCAGAACAGGCACATAAATGTGATCAGCGCCAATACAATATACGCTATT
>CACZNY010000053.1 GCA_902782655.1 uncultured Lachnospiraceae bacterium | reverse complement strand
GGATGGCAATAAGGTTAATGTACTGTTTCTACTCATATCACATGCCTCCGCAAACATTGCATTTCTTCTTTCTCTAATATTCCAAGTTTTACAGGCATATTTTCTTCTCTTTCTTAATAATAACATACTGCATTCATACAAACAACGCTCAGCGCACGAGGTGACAGGCCTGTCCGATACTGCGGCTGTCAGGATAATGACACTGGCCTACCCTGTTTCGTATATTACGATATATAATATATAACAGTCCGATGCCTTCCTGCGGACGGGATCGGAAATCATCTGCAGGATCCGGCTTTGCCGGGGATGACAGCAATAAAGGAAGCACGGCAATGATTCAGACGGAGGAACGGTATGAAAGATTCAAATCCTGTTTTTATGAAGCTGATGGAAACAATAGAAAGGGTTGACAAAGATGTCGAGCTGCTGTCCCGTGAAAAGCGCGCAGTCCTTCTGGATCTTGTAAAGGCTTACTACGAGGATGAAAACACTGTTTCCGATCCTGCAGGCATTCTGGAATATGATGATTATCTCACCGAGCTTCTGGTAGACAAGACCGCCTATCTCAATATAGTTGAATCCGAGCTCGGAGATGATCCGGTAAAGGCCCTGGAAACAGAGACTCCGCCCTTCACAAGGCAGGAGGTCGAGGAAGCCTATGTCTCGCTGACAGACACCCTGTTTGAATTATCAAAATCGATAAATCCCCTTGGAGGCATCGGAAAAGACCGTCTTACAGCCGGACTCTCCATCATCAGAGGCTTTGAAGACAGGTTCTGGCCTCTTGCTACAAGGATAACACTTCATAACGCGATAGCCTTTAAGGAGCTGATCCCTCCGGAGCATTATGATGATATCCTGACAGGAAGAAAGCACGCCATAGGCGCTCTCAGAATGGTGGGAGACAGAAGCTGCGCTGCAGGAGTCATAGTTTATACAATTCCCTATGCCGGCGATGATACGCCCATGATCCGTCTGGACTGGATAATGGTCCATGAGGATATGAGGCAAAAGGGAACAGGCAATTTTCTTATTGCCCAGGTTCTGGAGCTTACCTTCCAGTACGAAGGAATGGGGATATATGTGGATCTTCCCGTAAAGAAATTTGAAGATGAGGATGAGGCGGCAGAGCTTTCGGTGCTCTACAACTGCCTGGACAGCTGGGATCTTCTTTTCGACCTGACTCTCGGGAATACCTTCGTCCTGAAGGTATCGGACTGCAGGGGAAACAAAGCTGTCGACCGGGAGCCCAAAAACGTGATCTCTGTAGGAAATATGGGTCATAAGGCGACTGAAATGATCGGTCTTTTCTTTGCCGGCGCATACAGGCACTTTGATGAAGAGCTCCCGGATCTTCCGGTGGAATTCTTCGATAAGGATCTAAGCTGTGCAGTATTACATGAAGGCAGGATCAGGTCACTGCTTCTTATTCACAGGCTGGAGGATGACAGCCTAAGGTATGAAGGCCTTATCAGATCTGAGGCTTCTGAGCCTGAAGACATTTTGAATCTCTTAAGAGCTGCTTACGGAGCATGCCGGAAAAAAGGCCTTGAAGACAGCATGATCTTCGGATACCTTTGGAGCATGGAGGGAATGGAGCTTCTCGGAAGCATTATTCCCGAGGCGCAGGTCACCATGCTCTACAGAGGTATCCTGCTTCCTGAGGAAAATGCTCTGTCAAGCGAGGACTGGAGCCGGTTCCGGGAAAGTGCGGGTCTTTCGGATGATAAGATCCCGGAGGAAGGAATCACTGATGCGGAGATAGGAAAGAAAGAGACAGATCTCATAAAAAGCTGTCCTGAAGATTCAATATATTGAGGGGGTGTGCTGCTATGGATGGATATAAGGATATAAAGAAAAGCATACAGAAGATCTCAGAGAAGGAAATTGAGAAAGAGGAACGCAGGTCCGTCCCGGGGCCGCGGTATTATGAGCTTAAGGCATCTCAGAAGGATACAGGGAAAAAGACTGGCAATCGAAATCGGATCATGATCAGCGAACCGCAGAAAAATGTGCCTCTGCAGCAGATAGCGCCCATGCCTAAAAAAACCTTCAGGCAAAAAAACGAAGTTCTGGAGGAAATGCGCCGTGTATATAACGACGAGGAGATGAAGCTACACCTGAAGGCTATAGGCGATGCCGGGCATGAAGTTCCCAAAACGCCCAATGACCTTTCCAGGATACGCGCGGAAAAAATGGATGCGGTCAGGCATATCGACGAAAAAGGCATCGAGAAAACAGATTTTGTCTGGAAGGAAAACATACCGCAAAATGTCAGGCAGCATTATGACTGGCTGAGAGAGTATTATCGCTACCGGGATGACACCCGTGAGGAATACAGAAATATAAGCAATGTAAAGCTTCAGGATATACCTCATAAGGCGGCCATAAATGATCCCGAGAAGATCTATGAGCATCAGAAGGGGCTTAACTGCTACTGCTGCGCAGGAACGGCAATGCTCAATCAGTTCTTAAAAAACAGCAGGAAGGAAGAGAAAGCCTTACGCTATTTTAATCAGAATGACCTCAGAGCCTACCGTCCTTCGGTCAAAAAGCTCAACCCTGATCATGAAAAGCAGGGCCTGATGAGCCCCGGCCAATACAGACGCATCGCCGGAGAAATAGATAAATACGCCGGCAGAGGTACGGAAGAATACGGCAGTGTCTTTGAGATGGGTGATTTTTTCATTGAGAAGACAGGCGGCAAGGCCATGCTTAACAAGATGTATTTCCAGAGACCTCCCAAGACCGGAAATGCAATGCATAATATGCTCACCGTTTTCAAAAACAAGGTGAACGAGGTTCTCTCCTCCGGAAATATCCTGGGATTTCTTGAGGTTGACGGAGCATACGGTCATTATCTGACGATCACCGGGATAGACGGTAACGATATCACGATCCAGAATTCCATGAACCCGGAGGGGAAAACCCGTGAGGTAAAAACCGTTGACCAGCTTTTTTCACGCCTTATAAAGACAGGCAATCCCGTGGAGATGGTATGGCTCTCCGATATGAAGCAGCCTAAGGAGCTTACGGAGGAATACTCCAATCTCCAATATGATGAAAAAAATGGTTATTCTCTTAAGGTGCCCAATTCAGAAGGTGTCGCGGATATATCCCATACGAAGGGACTTGCCGTCAAAAAGGAGCTTGATGATGTGGGACCGGGCATGGAATACATCACAGAGGTGGCTTATATTCCAAATCCGCTTTCAAAGGTTGAGACTGTTTCTCTCGATGATGCCCTTAAGACAGGTGTGCAGGATCAGGATAATAAATCCCTGGCCGGATCTGAAGAAGAAAAAACCGTGATCCTGGAAAAGGCCATGGAAAAGCGTGAGTATACAGAGGAAGAGCTGAGGGAAAAAGAGGAAACTCAAAAACGCATACAGACCTATTATGAGGATAGAGAAAAAGAAAAAACTTCCATCCGCATGAGCACGAAGGACAAAAAGCAGCTTGAACTGGATCAGCTTCTCCGCGAGTCGAAATATGATCCGAAGAAGAAAAAGCAGCTCAGACAGGCAGCGGGAAAAAAGGTTCGGGATTATGAAAGGAAGAATAAGGACTATGCATCCTTCGGAGTTGCCTTCAATATAAACAGTGCAAAGGCAAACGATGCGGACAGTTCCCTTATGAGGAGGGTAAAAAACCGTCTTTCAGAGTATCTTAAGATCCGAGGCTCTATTTTTGAAAAGTACGAACTGAAGGAGGCCGGTACGGAAAAGCTCCTTGATACAGTAACGCGAAATGAGAGGCTTATAGCTAAAGACCGCACTAATATGGTAAAGCTTACCGACGATGACAGAAATCTCTTTGGCGCAGCCTACGAAAGCCTTAAAGAAGCTGCTGATACCTACATCCATGAGAGGAGTCATTTTTTCAAATTTGGCCGTGGAAATGCCCGACTAAAGCAGGTTGAAAAGCTGAAGGATCAGATCCAGCTTGATAATATCCGGTTTTATCTTTCAGGTGAGCGAAGGATGCTGCTTAATTCCGTTGATGAGAAATACGAAAAGGATAATGCAAGCTTAAGACAGAGGCTGATGCCCACCTGGAAAAGGTTCATTTCCGTTAAGGATGAATTAAATCTGAAGAACCGGCTCTACAGAGAGAAAAGGAGCATGCAGAAGGAAAACGATATACTGCCCTCCGCTTCCACCCGTATCGGAGAGTGGAGCTACCGCGCCCTTGAAAACACCTGGCTTCGGACAAAGATCGTCTACAACGGAATAGGAGGAACCATCGACAGGACCATCGGAGCTGCCACCATGCTCGCTGCAAACACTCTTGAGTTCGGAGGCAAGGTTGTAAAGGCTCCTCTTAAGCTCCTGTCCATGATGTTTAACGGTTTTTCTTCGCTTTTCGGTTCCAAGGCAAGAT